>JAOZMU010000357.1 GCA_029934165.1 Bacteroidales bacterium | reverse complement strand
TAAAATAATGACTATTTTCGCAATTGATTTTTGACATTTTGCGAGTAGAATTACACTTAGTAATGGAAAATTAATAATTTTGCTTACGCCTGATTTAGTTTTAGTTAGGAATTTTAATGGCTTACTTTATTAAATTCATTTTACTTATCAATATGTATGACATTTTTAAATTAAAAAAATAGATTGTGCTGATATTCAGTATTTTACTGTATTTTTACAAATTTCATAAAACACTGATTTATAGCAGCTTGTAAATTACGATTTAGAAATGTCATACACATTTTACTTATTAATAAATTTAAAAACAAAACAGGTGAATAAATTCATACAACATCCAGTGTTTAAAATTATTTCGGAAATTGCAGATGAACAAAACCGCGAGGCTTATGTTATTGGTGGTTTTGTGCGCGATGCTCTTCTAAATAGACCCTGTAAAGACTTTGATATTCTGACAATTGGCAGTGGTATTGACCTTGCTATTAAGGTTGCAAAAAGGATAAATCCGAAACTAAAAGTTAACGTTTTCAAAAATTTTGGCACAGCAATGTTCAAATGGAAAAATCTGGAAGTAGAATTTGTTGGCGCAAGACGCGAATCATACCGTCAAGACTCGCGGAAACCAGTTGTCGAAGATGGAACTTTAGATGACGACCAATGCAGACGCGATTTTACGATAAATGCTTTAGCTATTGGATTGCATAAATCCGCTTATGGTAAATTACTTGACCCTTTTTGTGGCGTTGACGATTTGCAAAACAGGATAATACGCACGCCTCTTGAGCCAGAAAAAACATTTTCTGACGACCCTTTGCGTATGATGCGCGCCATACGTTTTGCTACGCAGTTGGAATTTCATATATCCGAAAAATCATCACAAGGCATTATTAATCAAGCCGAAAGAATTTCGATAATTTCAAAAGAGCGCATCGTAGATGAGTTTAACAAAATATTACTTTCAAGAAAACCATCAATAGGTATTAAATTGCTGGAAAAGACCGGATTACTAACACTAATTTTGCCCGAAATAACTGAAATGAAAGGAGTTTCGGAGTGCGAAGGAAAGTCGCACAAAGATAATTTTTTGCATACCTGCATCGTCGTTGATAACGTGGCTCAAAATTCTGATAACTTGTGGCTTAGGTGGGCAGCACTTTTACACGACATCGGTAAACCAGAGACAAAAAGATGCAGTGCGCACGGATGGACATTCCACGGACACGAAGCTGTGGGTGCTAACATTATAGAGCCTTTGTTCCGACGCATGAAATTGCCGCTGAATGACAAAATGAAGTACGTAAAAAAGTTAGTAATGCTACATTTGCGTCCTATCGTACTTGCGCAAGACATTGTAACAGACTCAGCAATACGCCGTTTGCTTTTTGATGCCGGCGATGATACAGATGATTTAATGATACTTTGCGAAGCGGATATTACCTCGGCAAACGATGAACGCGTACGACGTTATTTCCAGAATTTCAAGCTAGTAAGACAAAAATTGAAAGAAATTGAGGAGAAAGATGCAATTCGAAACTGGCAGGCACCAATATCTGGCGATTTAATTATGAAAGCATACGATTTAAAGCCATGTAGAGAAATTGGCATAATAAAAGCCGCCATAAAAGATGCCATTTTAGACGGAGTAATTGCCAATAAATACGAAGCAGCATACCAATTTATGCTCAAAAAAGGAAAAGAAATTGGATTAGTTTTAAACTCAGAATACGAAAAATAGCTTATTCTTTACTAGAAAAATAATTCCGTAGTTTTCGTTTTTCGGCTGAAAAAACAAATTCTAAGCACCTAAAAACTTTTGTAGGAATACTTATTAGGAAATGTCTTGTACTTATTATTTTGAAAATTACGGAAATACGATTATTTTTGTGCAATTCGCAGAATAAAAATTAGAAATCTCCAAAACGGAACTTTCAGTAAAGGTTTATTAAATCTTCGATGAATACATAATGCCGTATTAATCAATGAATTGAAAAACATGGAGACACTAATTCAAATTTAGACTGAAAAAAAGATAAAAACTATGTTTGAAAACTTAACCGATAGATTAGAGCGTTCGTTCAAAACGCTAAAAGGAGAAGGCAGAATAACCGAATTGAATATTGCCGAGAGCTTGAAAGATGTGCGTAGAGCACTTCTTGATGCCGATGTTAACTTCCGAATTGCTAAGGATTTTACGAATCGAGTAAAAGAAAAAGCACTTGGGCAAGATGTGCTAACGGCTGTTAAACCAGGTCAGCAAATTGTTAAAATTGTACATCACGAATTGGTGCAACTCATGGGAGGTGAGCAAGTTGATGTTGATTTGAAAGGAAACCCAGCTATTGTTTTGATGGCTGGTTTGCAAGGTTCTGGTAAGACGACTTTTTCTGCAAAACTGGCAAAATTTCTAAAAACTAAGCGTTCGCTCAATCCACTTCTTGTAGCATGCGATGTCTATCGTCCTGCCGCAATCGAACAATTGAAAGTACTTGGCGAACAAATAAAAGTCAGTATTTACACCGAAGAGGGAAATACTAATCCTGTAAAAATTGCGGAAAATGCCGTGAATTTCGCAACACAAAATGGCTATAATTTGGTAATTGTCGATACCGCTGGACGTTTGGCTATCGACGAAGAAATGATGCGCGAAATAACGAACATCAAAAACGCAATCAAACCACAAGAAATTTTATTTGTTGTCGATGCGATGACAGGACAAGATGCCGTCAATACCGCAAAGGAATTTAACGAACAACTTGATTTTGACGGAGTTATCCTTACAAAACTTGATGGAGATACTCGTGGTGGTGCAGCTCTTTCGATACGTACTGTTGTCAATAAGCCAATTAAATTTGTAGGTACTGGTGAAAAAATGACGGCTCTTGATATTTTCTATCCAGAGCGTATGGCAGACCGTATTTTGGGTATGGGAGACATTGTTTCGCTTGTCGAACGCGCTCAGGAACAGTTTGATGTAGAAGAAGCTAAGAAACTTCAGAAGAAAATTGCAAAAAACCAATTCAACTTCAACGATTTTATTAAACAAATTCAGCAAATCAAAAAGATGGGTAATCTGAAAGATCTTGCTGCAATGATACCTGGCGTTGGCAAAGCACTGAAAAACATAGATATAGACGATGACGCATTTAAAAATATAGAAGCCATCATTTTTTCTATGACTCACAAAGAGCGCGAAAATCCAATGCTCCTTAACGGAAGTCGTCGAAAAAGAATTGCACGTGGTAGTGGTAATGATATTCAGGAGGTTAACAAATTGATAAAACAGTTTGATAAAACGCGGAAAATGATGAAAATGCTGTCAAGCGGAAAAAATATTTCTCGCGCTATGAATGCCATGAAAATGAAGAAATAATTTATAAAAAAACTATGCAACTCATTGACGGAAAGAAAATTGCTGCCGATTTACGCACAGAAATAACTGCCGAAGTAAAACAGATAGAAATAGAAATTGGACGTGTGCCACACCTTGCCACACTTGTTGTAACCAGCGAAGGTGCAAGCGAAGCATACGTAGCAGCTAACGAACGTGCATGCCAAAAAGTAGGCATGAAACACTCTACGATACGTATAAATGCTGATGCGTCTGAGGACGAATTGGTAAAAATAATTCGGAAAATTAACAACGACACGGCGATAGATGGAGCAATAATTCAGTTGCCTTTGCCAAGTCATATTTCTGAATCTCGTATTATAGAAACACTTGACCCTAAGAAAGATGTAGATGGAATGCACCCTGTCAACTTAGGGCGATTGGCTGCAAATTTGCCAGCATTTATTCCGGCAACTCCTGCTGGAATCATCGAATTATTGAAAAGATATAAAATCGAAACTCAAGGAAAGAAATGCGTAGTAATTGGTCGTAGTAACATTGTCGGAATGCCGATAAGCCTTTTGTTGGCACGCAAAGCTACCTCTGGAAATGCCACCGTTACGATTTGCCACAGCAGAACAGCAGATATTGCATCGGAAACTAAACGTGCTGATATTGTGATTGTTGCAATGGGAAAACCAAATTTTCTGACCGCAGAAATGGTTAAAAAAGGCGCAGTTGTGATTGATGTTGGAACAACACGAGTTCGCTCGACGGAAACAAAATCTGGTTGGCGTTTGGTTGGCGATGTTGATTTTGAGGGAGTTGCCCCAAAATGCAGTTTCATAACTCCAGTTCCGGGTGGTGTAGGTGCTATTACGATAGTTTCTTTGCTGAAAAATACACTTTTAGCTGCACAAGGCATTATTTATCAGTAGGTATAATTAAGAAAAATAAAAGCCCGACCATAATTTTCGTGGTCGGGTTTTTTATATGACAGCATTTCACATTATATTAAACTTTAAACCAGTTGTTTTTTATGCTTCGTTTTTTAACTCAATTTTATTCCGAATCGGCTGGAGATAAGTAAGGTCTAAGACCTATTTTTTATGACGCGTTTAAGCTGTGAATTAACAACTTAGGTTAATAAAAAGCGTAAGAACTTTTGT
>JAOZMU010000356.1 GCA_029934165.1 Bacteroidales bacterium | reverse complement strand
GCGTTTTGCGGCAGGGATTGTAGCGGTAGCTTGCCGAAGTGGCTTTGCGATTTTTTGGCTGGCGGGGCAGAGCGACCGAAGGAAGCTCCTGCACCGACATTGCCAAAAACGCAAGGCACAAGGCAACTACAAGCGAAAAGCCCTATAAGCCGCCCTCAAAAAAATATTTTTTATGAACAAACCTTGATGCCTGTTGCTGGATTAGTTTTACTTGCAGATTTTTTTCCATAAGAGTATAAAAATAGCACTATTTGTCTTATAATTACCTCATGAACATACAGTTACAAAATTTGATTCCGAGACCTATCGTTGAGCTTGGTACGGATAATTCGGAAGTTTGGGGAGTCGAAAATTTGACTTTCTTGCCAAATGTGTTATATCTCATCAGTGCATCATCGGGACGTGGCAAAACATCTTTGTTATCAACTATTTACGGAATAAGAAAGGATTATAACGGCACATTGTTAATTGACGACAAAAATGCGCAAAAATTTTCGCCAAACGATTGGGCTGAATTACGAATAAACAAAATGTCGTACGTTTTTCAAGGGCTTGATTTGTTTTCGCAATTTACTGTTTTAGAGAATATTGCCTTAAAGAATGATTTGACCGCCAAAAAAACGACAGCCGAAATCATTGACCTTGCAAAACAGCTTGATATTGAATCTTTACTAAACCGAAAGGCAGGGATTTTATCTTTTGGGCAACGACAACGTGTTTCGATAATACGCGCTCTTTGTCAGCCTTTTGCATTCCTTTTGCTTGATGAACCATTTAGCCATTTAGATTCTGAAAATGCCGATAAAGCATTAAAGATGATAGTAAACGAAGTAAAATCGCAAAATGCTTCGATGATTTTAACCTCGTTGGGCGAACAGTTTGATTTTGAGTTCGATAGAACGGTTCGGCTTTAAGAAAGAAGAAGTGCCGAATCCCAAGTAGGCTCTGCATTTTCGAGGACAGAAACAAGCAAAAGTCCCACACCAGAAACGCCTTCGAGAAAGCTGAAATCTGGCAGCCAACCACCTTGTGCATCTGTAAATCTGCTTTTATATCCTGCTATACCATCTTCATAATGAGCAAATTCCAGCGTTTTGTCTATCCAATATTGCGTGGTTTCTGCAAAGAGTGGTATTTTTGTTTCGAGGTACATCCGAAAATAAATTGCAGCCAATCCGCCAGTACCGTGGCACAACATTGTTTCTTTGTTTAAAGCATTATCTTTTAATGCTTTACGACCAGCATTAAACGTCAAAATATCTATTGCTTCTTCTTGAAATTTTTTGTTCTCGATGGATTTTGCTGCCCTGAAAATAGCGACAGCAACTCCTAAATCGCCGTAACACCACGCCAAACGGCTGTCTGCGGACGGGGCTTCGTTAGAAATCCAATTCGGAAAAATTGAAATTGCGCCTGCCTGACTTTTATTCGCTAAAATATAATCTATTGTTCCTTCAATCAGCTCTTTACATAATTTTGGCTCTATGTTTTTTGAATGCGCCGAAGCAAGAAAAGCCAAAATACCCGAAATGCCATGCGAAATTGATAAATTGACACCACTTATGTTTTTCTCGCGCACAAGCATAGACTCCCAGCAAATGCTACCAGATGAGCGAATTGCAGTGCTATTCAACGCCTGAATAAATCTTGACACAATCGTTTTTGCAGCATCTGTTCCTTTTTGCAAAAAATATAACGACATTCCGATTCCGCCGTGCAAAAAATCGAAAAAACCAATTTCCATAGCTTTATCTATCTGTTTATCAAGCAAAACATCTAAATCCTCAAAAAGCTCTTCTGTGTCGGCTTCAAAAAAACCTCTTGCAACCAAATGTTCAATCGTCCAGCCAATTCCGGCAAGTCCGCCAGAAAATGATGGTAAAATCTCATCAGACGAAATTTGCTCAAAAGCCTCTTCTATTAACTCAAAAGCTTTGCTCTCTGCCTCAGAATTTTTTGCATAACGAGCATAATAAAACAAAAAAAGCGTAACTCCAATTGAGCCACTCATTAGGCTAATATCTTCAATTGAAGGTTTTTGCATTATTCTTTTAACAATTTCTAAAACTTTTTTCTCAATTTTAGAACGGGTTTCGGGGCAGAAAGAAAGCGGTTGAGACATAATTAAATATATAACGAATTTAACTTACTTGATTTTTTTATAGACAGAGGTTTTCTCGCCATGTATTAATTTAAGCTCAGATGCTTTTGAGTTTAATTCATATTGATAAACATGGTCTTCATCGTGTTTATGCTCAGTAGCGTCGTCATGACTATGCGCTTCTTCGCCATGTTTTAATGTAAAAAGACTGTCCGTAATTTCGAATTTTCCCGTTTCAACGAGCGAATCGTTTTCATAAAAATTCCATGTTTTACTCGCCGTTAGCTCCAAAACGAGTTTTGCGGAATCCGAATTTTCTTTTTCCCATTTGCCTGTCATTTTGCAAGAGCCGCTATTACAGCTTTGTAAAAATGCAAATAAAGTAATGATAATTAAAGCTAAAAATGTGTTTTTCATCTGATATAATTTAAGTAAAATATTAATTTTCACCTGTCTATAAATACCCATCTGGAAAAAGCGGTTGTTATCCTGTACGTAAATGATTGATTGCAATACGTTTTTTACGGTGTTATCTCTTCATCGTAAAAATCTCTTTTTAACTGAGCCACAGATGGTTTATTTATTGCGAAGACGATAATTATAATCAAAAAAAACATCAATGATTGTTTTCCGACACCGACAAAATAGCCAAATAACGTTATGGCAGCAGCAATCTCAAATAACATAAATTTAATAATCGAAGCGTTCCGAAAAACGTTCAACCGAGCTTCTTCATCGGTGTTGTTTTTTATCTCGGTTTTTGCCATTTGCGAATAAACAAAATAACCTATCGGAATAAACAACAAAATTCCCATCGAAATATACTCCATTATAAACGATAAATTTGTTGAAAAACCTTCTGTTATATTCGTGAATTTACGCAAATAAACTAAAATAGCTCCCAAAAAAAATAAACCAATAATTATGCATATATAAATTAAATTTATACTACGCATTTTTGTTTTTAATGTATTCTCATTCATATCTTTAATAATTAAGGTTTAAGACTTATTTTTGTGAAACGTATTTACTGGTTATTAGCAACTTATGTTAATAAAAAACGCAAATTTTTTTACCTGAGTATTTAAACAGGATTTTGCACCCATGCTGCTATCTGTTCTAGCGACAAAACTTTAGTAACTGCATCTAGTTTGATAGCTTCTTTTGGCATACCAAAAACTACGCAGCTTTTTTCGTCTTGGGCAACTGTTTTTGCTCCAACATCTTTCATCTCAAGCAATCCACGCGCGCCATCGTCTCCCATGCCTGTCATGATTACTCCAAGCGCATTTTTTCCGGCATATCTTGCTGTTGAACGAAAAAGCACGTCAACCGAAGGTCTATGCCTATTAACTAAAGGTCCTTGTTTAACTTCTACGTAGTATTTTGCACCGCTACGTTTCAATAGCATGTGGTGATTACCAGGTGCTATCAACGCACGTCCTCGTAAAACAGTATCGCCATTTGCTGCCTCCTTAACAGAAATACGACAGATTTCATTAAGCCTATTTGCGAACGACCGAGTAAATACTTCTGGCATGTGTTGCACAATCACAATCCCCGGCGAATCTACTGGCATCGCTTCCAAAAAAATTCTCAACGCTTCAGTTCCACCAGTTGATGCGCCTACAGCGATAACCATTTCTGTCGTTTTAATCATGCTACGACTTGATACTTTTGGAATTATCACATCAGCCGAAAGTTTTGGCTGTACTTTTGGCATCTGCGAAGCTCGAACTAATCTTCTTTTCTTAGTTTTAGCGATGGCGGCGGCTTTGACAATATCACAAAATCTGATTTTAGATTCTTCGACAAATTGTTTTGTGTGCAAGCTAGGTTTACTGATGATTTCTACTGCTCCATATTCTAAAGCCTTCAAAGCTGTCTCGCTACCTTTTTGCGATAGGCTCGAAATAATGACAACTGGAATTGGGTGTTGGGTCATTATTTTTCTCAAAAATGTCAGCCCATCCATGCGTGGCATCTCAATATCTAACGTTATAACATCTGGAACTTCTTTTTGCATTTTTTTTGCTGCAATGTAAGGGTCAGATGCTGTAGCCATCACTTCAATAGAGCGATCCGAATTAAATATTTCTGTTAATGCTTGACGAACCACTGCCGAGTCATCTACTACTAAAACGCGTATTTTTTTTTTCATAATTTACAGTTGTGTATTGCAAAAGCCTTTAAGTTTACAATTGTAATTTATACTTGTTTGTTTATCAATTTATAGAATATTGTTTTTACTGGTGTATTTCTGATTTATATTCTTGTAAGGTCTAAGACCTATTTTTTATGAAACGTTTAAGCTGTGAATTAACAACTTATGTTAATAAAAAGCGTAAGAATTTTTGTAAGTAATGGAAAATTAATAATTAATAATTTTGCTTACGCCTGATTT
>JAOZMU010000355.1 GCA_029934165.1 Bacteroidales bacterium | reverse complement strand
AGTTCTTTGCAATGTGCTAAATATCAGGATGTAATGGCGAAGTCAGAAACTTGAGAAAGTAATTAAATAAATTTGTCGGACAATTTAAAATATAAAATTGTCGGACAAATTATTAATATTTAGCAACCACCCTCTTCAACTTCGCCTTCTTCTACATATTCGGAAGTTTCAAATTTGTAGTCGTGAATTATTTTGTCGCTAAATCCGTGTCCAATAGTTTCGTCTAACATCATAGAGTTCATAAATCCGTTTGCTCCAAATTTAAGCGATTTTGCTTCATATCCCAAAACACGCAAATAAGCAGTTACAAATGCACTGTGTTGTCCTGTAAAACAATAAACTACGATAGTTTTATCAGTTGGAAGTGTAAGTAATTCAGTATCAAGCCCAAGAGATTTCTTTGGGTTGTATTGAACTGCTCCTTCTAAATGTCCTAAGTTATAATGTTTTGCTCCCCAGTAATTAATAATATAATATTCGTTTGGACTTGCAACAACATCATCTATAGTAACATATCCTTTTTTAAATCCATCGCTAAATAGTTTGGAAACTCTTGCTTCTAAAATCTCTTCGCCACTTGTTTTTTCACATTCAAAATCAGGTAAAGTTCCTTTTTCGCCTTTTTTTCCTGCTTCTACCGATAATTTTTCAACCAAATCCGATTTTGCATTTTTAGCCCATTTTCCGCTAAATTTTTTGTTCCAAGCACTCATTCCCCATTTCATTGCATATACATTGTTGTAACCCATCATTTGAAGAGCTGAAGATGCGTAACTTGCTGTTTGTCCTGTGTAACAAACCATTACAATTTTTTTGAAACTTGCAACATCAATAGATTTGATATAATCAAACAATTCGCCCAACTTAATATTTGTAGCACCTGCAATATGTCCTTCCGAAAAATCTTTGCCCGAACGGAGGTCTATTATTTTAAAACTTCCTTCTTCAGCTTCGTTTACAGCAGTAACTTTAATCATCGCTGGAACTTTTGCCGAATTGATTAAATCCCCATTTTTAACAATTTCTTCAAGGAGTATTTCACTGTTCAATTTTTTTACCGGCGCAACAACACTATCAGCTACATCTTCTGCTTTATCTGATGCTCCACCACTACAGTTTGTGAATAAGAACATTGATGGCACTAATAAAAATATTAACGCAAATCTTAACAAACTCTTTCTAATTTTTTGATTGTAAATCATGTTTAATAAGTTTTAAGTATTAATAAATAAAATTAAAAGTTGAATACAAAAATAAAAACTTAGTTCAATTTATTATCAAATTTCATTATGTTATAAAACACTTTGTTGGGTGTTTAAAAACATCAATCAAATAATCTTCTGCATTCACATCTAATTATTTATATAACAATAAATTACAGATTTGCAACACCATCACAGTTTTCTTTTATTATTTTAAACCGAAAATGGTTTTCGTTTTTTAGTCAATTGCAAACGGCACAGTTATTGATGTTGTCTTAATGTCCTGATTATTAAAACAATATTGGTTTACAGTTAGTAAATAAACTATGCTTTATGAATAATTCATGAATTATTTAAACGACAAATTCTAATAAATCTACAAAAACTAAGTAATGGAAAATTAATAATTTTGCTTACGCCTGATTTAGTTTTAGTTAGGGATTTTAATGGCTTACTTTATTAAATTCATTTTACTTAATTCATTTAGAGTTGATATTATTGTCGGTGTTGCTTGAAGCTGCACTGATAGTAATGATAAATAGTTTGCGTTTAAAATGTAAAATGGATACCAGCCATAACGTTAAATGGTGCTTGTTGCAAACGCGATGAATACCAGCCGGCAGATGGTTTTGAAATATCTTCGCCTGCACTGGCTGCGTCCCATCCGGGGTGGTAATATTCGGCGTTTAGCAAATTATACGCATTGAGAAATAGTGTTGCGCCTTCAAAACCGAATAGTTTTTCTAGTTGCACACCGGCGTTCAGAGTGAAATATGAATTGATATTTTCTACTGGATTTGTTACAACGGTAGTTCGCTTGCTTACGTAATTTCCGCGCACGAAGAGTCCCACTTTTTCAAACAAAAGGCAACTTGCAATGACGTTGAATTTTATCGGTGCAATGTCGCCAATAGTTGAAGATGAGCGATTTGTTGTTGCATCAAATCTTTCGGCTTCGTAACTTGCATCAATATACGAAACATTGAAATGTAAGCGCACTTGGCTCATTTGGCTCGAAATTTCAGAGATAAAAAAGTCTGTTTTAAGTTCAACTCCAATCATATTTTTTTCGGGCAAATTTTCGCCTTGCAAAACACTGTTTGTAACTGTGTTATAAAATAATGTTGCATCGGCACGGGCGTTTTTTGATGTAAAGATAAGGCTTCCATCGAAAGCTCTAATTTTTTCTGGTTCAAGGTTTTCGTTAACCGTCAGACCGCCCCAACTGCCATATAAATTTCTTGGTGCTGGGGCTTGAAAAGCTGTGCCGTAGTTTGCTTTTATCCAAAAATTGTTGGCAAGCAAAAAAGTCATTCCAACACGCGGATTGAAAACATCGCCGTAAATGCTGTTGTCGTCATATCGAGCTCCGGCAACAAAGTTCATATTTCCATCGAGAACGCTAAATTTCATCTGGCTATAAACTCCCCATTCGTAATCGTCGAAAGTATTTCCCGGATTGTGAAATGCGTTGTAAGGGTTTGGGTATAAGTTTTCTACTTCTTCCCAGTTGGTGCCTGGCAACCACGTTGTTTGGTCGGAGCGTCCAAATTCATACGATTTTTGATATGTTGTCGAAGCGTATTTCACACCGCCACTAACGGTGAAATTCTTTGTTGGTTTATATACAAAATCCTGAAAAATACTCCATCGGTCTGAAATATATTTCCAAGTCATCATTTCGACAGTTCGTTCTGTATCCCAAGTATCGCCGGCATTCCAGCCCTGTGCCCATACGGCATCTGGGTTAGAACCACCACGCTGGATAACTGCTAGTGTCGAGAAATAAAATTTGTTTGTAACATTTTTACCATAACGCCCATAAGCTATATTACGAAACAAGTGCCAGTTGGTAGTTGGCAGTGTTTTATCGTATGGATATGCTGCTCCGTTTCCTTGTTTTGTTGAAAGTCGATTAAAGCCAACTTCGAAATTGCGAAAACTCAACTTTGTAAAAATTGAATGGTTATCTGCCTTATTATCAAACTTATTGTATTGTTCGGCATAAGGTCCCCATATATTTGGATTGCCAATTATTGTTCCTTCAGCAAAGTAGCCTGGGCTCTTGCTCATATCGAACCTATCGCTACGAAAACGGCGATAGGCAACAGATAGCCCCAAATCTCCGTATTTTGCTCGATAGGCAACTTCGCCAAGTTGAGTGTTAAACGAGCCTGCTGCCGTTGTTATATTTACTTGGTCGAAATTTTCTATTGAAGAGGTTTTTTTTGTTATGACATTAATAACGCCAGAAAAAGCATTTGGTCCGTAAACTGCTGATGATGGTCCGTATAAAATCTCCACACGCTGGATAACACCCAGAGGAAAATCTTGTGAAATCATCATTTGTTGAGAGTATAAAATATTATGTTCTATTCCATCGACCATAAGCATAAGTCTCTCATTCATAGAGCCTGTACGATTTCCTCGTCCGTAAGTTAAAATATTTACTTCGCCGTTTGAGTTTGCAATATCCATTCCGGGCAAATCTTCGAGAAGCTCAATCATTGTCAGATAACCGCGCCTACGTATATCGCTAGCTGTGATGACAAATACTGTTGCTGGAGTTTCGTTGACAGATTCGGCAAATTTAGATGCGCTTGTAACTGGTATATTCATTAACTCTTCGAGCGATAGGTTGAATAAATCGTCCTCTTCTATAGATAGATAGAGATGGTAAACATCTGCTTCTACAATTTTTATTTCGGACAGGTGCATTCCAGGAAATCCACTAAATTCGAGACTTATCAGTGTATCTGGCACGTTGAGAAGAAACTCGCCGAGGTTATTTGTTGTTGTTACGATTGATGTTCCATTGACAGTTATATTAACCTCTGAGATAGGTTTATTGGTAGAATTATTGTAAACAATTCCGCTGATTTGTCTGGTTTGTCCGTAAGTAAAACTAACAATAAGAATAAAAAGTAATGTAAGTAAATTTTTCATAATAGTTAAATTTAAGTTAAATTTATTAACTAAATTATAAAAGCTCCGAAACGAAACCAAATTTAGATTACTTTTTTTATAATTATTGTCTGACACGAAAATAATTAGGCAATTCACAATATATAATTAGCCAATTTGCACGCGGGTATTTTAAGCTTTAACAATTCAAAAAATGCGATAATATCGGGAATATTTGAGTGTTTTTGAAGTCATTAAAGGTTAAAATAACAAGTGCATAAGGTTAATTATTATTTGTGATTTGCCTTAAGTAGCTACATAAAAATAATCAACACTTTTTCGAGTTGTTATCAACCTCGTATGTTTGCAAAAGTAAAAATAATGATATATTGTACTAAGAAATAA
>JAOZMU010000001.1 GCA_029934165.1 Bacteroidales bacterium | reverse complement strand
TGCAAATCTCCATCACTTGGACTGTTTACATAAGAATATGTACCGTCTCCAATGATATTATCCACTGCCACAATATCATCAAAATGTGAGTATAATGTCTCTGTAGCATTTATGTTCCCAATATAATCGCTTCCAAATCATACAATTTCTATATTATTAGAAGTTGAATGAATATGTCCGCCTCCTGAACCTGCTAGATGATAAGCTTGTCCGTATGAACCAGCTACTCCGCTTGGAGTTGTTATTGCTATTTTATTTCCTAAACTCTCTATGTTCCCTGTATTTGTTGAATGAATAAAATCTAAATGTCCACCGTATGAAGGTGATACAGCTTCCATTGTCAGGTCGAAGTCTCTGATAAGATTATTATTAGAAGAACTATCACCAATAAAATGCAAATGCTCTGCTGAACTGGTAGAGTCAATGCTCATTGTCCCGTATCCTTGCATTATATTGTAGTTCACACTTCCACTCGCACTAATAAAAATGTTCATTCCTCCGTTAGTTCCTGTACTATCGTAATCAAATCTACAGTTAGAGAAAACATAATTTCCTGCTTCTAAATCAATAATTTCTTCTGTATATCCATCGCTAACATTATAATCAAAACTAACATCCTTGAATGTTGTCATTGTTCCTTCTCCATAAAACAACTTAGATGCGTTGTTTCCAGTTGCAGTTGATTTAAATTTAAGGTTTTTTACAAATGCCATTGTCATCATCGCACTTGGCACGGTCAAGGCTGTTCCTGTGTTAGTTTCTATAATAACACTTCCCATTGTCCCTACTCCTACAAGAGTTGTCATCGCTCCTGCTTTTGTTGTTATGTTTTCTGTATAAGTTCCATCGTAAATCAAAATAGTATCTCCGCTTACACTTGCGTTAATCGCTGCTTGGATTGTGTCATAATCCCCTCCGCTTTGAGCTACTGTGATTGTATTTTCGTAAGGTGTAGCAAAGTCTCCGCTAAGAGTAAAATCGTTTACTCCTGAAATATTATCAGAATCATCAATGATAACTCCAGAATCTTGGATCCCTTTCACTCCACCATCTCCTCGTGTAATTGAGTTATCTGTTATATTGGCGGAAGATGTTACATCTCCACCACCTGCCCCAAAAGGGGTACACAGAGAGCCTGCAGAGTTGCAAACCTCATCAACACCCGGAACAACAAAGATTGCCTTATCCCCGGACGGATACCACATACTGTTTGCAGCAACTGCAAGAGTGGTTGTCATTACGAATACAAGAAACGCACTTAATAATTTCCTCATGGTGTTTTAAATTAAGATTCGGTATACAAGAATTTTACCCCGTCACCGTTATTCGCTGAATCAATATAGATATCGGCTAAACTCCCGGCTCCGAGTGTTATTTGTTGAGTAGGGAATATCTCTATTCCATTTGTGTCGTCAACGAGGCTGTTTCCCACATATACAACGCCGTCATTGTCTGTTTTTGCCTGAATTGTGATTTCAGAAAACCCCAAGTCAGTGCTTAGGGCAACCGCAGCTCCTGCAATTGTTACATCCTTAAATCCTTGTTTTCTTGTAATTCGTGACATTTGGTTATTTGTTAATCAATAATTTTAGCAACTTTAATTTCGATTAGCCTCTTGACTATAGCATTGTGATCTACTTCCATTACATCCCCTTTTCTTCCTACATTTTTAACATTTCCTAACAATTCAATTTTAATTCTGCCGGTATTTTTTACTTCTTCTTTTTTTGCCTTAGCCTTCTTTTTTCGTGTTCTTTTCTTTGGTTTTTCCTCAATTTCTTCCTCTTCTGTTTCTGGTTCTGGTTTTCTTTCTCCTTCTTCCGCTGGTTCAACCTCACCCTCTTGAAGCAATTCTTCCAATTCCAAAACTTCGGAATCAGTGAAATAAACTTTCCCCTCTTTGTCATTCTCGAATCCTTCCGAGAATCCGGCTTCTTGTAACCTTGCGATTACTTCTTCTTTTGTGACTGTTTCAGACATAATTTAATATGTTAGTAATAAAATTCTTCTCCCCCTCAATAAAACTTGAGGAGGATTAAATTTAATTAAGTAGAGATTACAACTACACCCTCGTCAATTGGTTAGTTTATGAAGTATGTTATTGTGTGTCTTTTATCAGATATCCACATTTCACATCAACCAAGACTTGATCGTACTCATCAGATACTTGCAAGAAGTCAGATTTTCGGGTAATTAAGTCAGTATCATTCGAACCTTTCGCAGCTATAAACTGAACCTCACGACTCATTTCTCGCTGATAAGTGTAAGCAAGTGTTCGAGACTTTTTCTTTGGCTTTGGTTCGATATAAGCAACGATTGCTGTTCTAGTCCAGATATCCCCTAAATCCATTACCGCACCAAGATTTGCACCTTCATACATTGCCATTCCGACAACAATCTTTTTAATCCCAGGAAAGATTTTTGAGATAGCATCTCTTAGGTTTTGCTCTGTAATCATTGGTACCCCCGGAAGCAAGTCTTTGATTTTTGGATGATACTGAAGTGTCAAAAGAGTATCCCATGCAAGAATCAATGTGTTAGGAATTTTCCCAGTCGCTGTTTTTACCGCCTTAATACCAGTTAAAATATCATCAAGAGGATCTGAATTAGCATAATCACTCCATTGGTCAGTTCCGGTTAAAGTTGTGTTGAGTGTCATTGTAGAAACACTTTGCATTGCTTGAGCAAGTGCATATTCTTTCGCAACCATAATCATTTCTGTCACAATTTCGGTTGTGTCATTTTTTAGGTCGATTGGTTGCTCTTCATTTGCATAGTCCTCAACTGGAATATATGTGTGTAAAGAATGATCTTCCAAGTCGTAGTGAGAAGCCAAAGAAAGACTCCAGTCAACACCTTTTGATTTACCGCCTCTTGAACGAATATCATTCAAGACTCTCAGCGCGTCAGTTCCGTAAGAATAAATCTTACCGGTTGGTTGAACAACTTTCACTTTTGGGGCGATAATATCGTGGATAAAATTGAGTCCGTCATTGCTATATGCAAGCGACACATTGCGTAATGGGTAACTTGTCGTTGTACCTTGTAATTTAGGCATGTTTTGAAAAATTAGAATTTAAAAATTAAAAGGTATCATACCTTACTGCTGGTGAGATAATTTGAATTTCTCCAATTTCTCCTTCAGCTAAGGTTTCTTGCGCTATCGCGCAAACCTTATGCGTCGCAGTTGTAGTTGCAACCAATGTTCCAGCTGTTGATGGTGTTAACTTGTCTCCCTTAGTAATTCCACCAGAACCAGCTTTCGCTAAAGAAAACCCTGCAGTTCTAACCGTGACGGGTGCATTTGCTGTCGCCTGTGGACTTTGTACAAATCCAATTCCAGTATCTGAATTGGCATCAGCCAAATCGACTGAATCAGTATCAGAACCAAGTTTTACCGCGGCATAGTTTACTGCTAGTGCAACCTCAGCAATGAACGAATAATCGTTATTTGGGTTGTCTTTGAATGCTCCTGTATTTCCCATAATATTAAGAAATTAGTTTATAAAAATTAGTATGTTTTTCCAGCTTCCTTGTAGACTCTTGAAATAGCTTCGGAGTATTTGATTTTTTCATCCTTAGCTAATTTTTCAGCTTTTTCATGAAGCTCTTTATCTTCTTTGTCGCCATTACCGTCATCAGCACCTTCATCTCCAATTTCGGAGAGGTCTACTGATTTGATTTTTTTAATGACACCGACAAATTCCTTCACCTGCTCTTCACTCAGAGTCATAGCGAATTCTTTAACTTCTTTGATTGCTTCTCCTACAAAACCGACTTTAACATCTTCTGAAAGAGTCACCTCAGAAAGAACCTTGTCAAGATTTTCAGATTTGCGAGCCATGCGGATTTCTGCAAGCTCTTTGTTTTGTTTTTCGATTTGTGCAGTTTGCTCGGCAAGTTTTCTTTCCGTTTCGGACATTTTGCTTTCAGCAAGTTTTTTGTCTGCTTCAGCCTTTGCCTTTGCTTCGGATAATGCTTTTTCTGCATCCTCAGCAGCCTTTTTTTCTTCTTCTGTTTGTTCCGGCTTGTCTTCGACTTCTTTTACTTCGTCTTTGACTTCTTCTTGATCTTCTTTAGAAAGAGTCTTGAGCATTGTTTTAATGTTTGCTTTTTCTGAGAGCGATACTGTTTCCTGTTTAGCGAGTTCTGCTAATAGAATTTTGAGTAATTCCATAGGTTTTGAATTAGAATATAAATTATTTTCCGAAAACGTGGGAGCCAAGTCTTTTATAACTGGCGCATTAGTTAGCGCAAGTCCTCTGATTACATTATTAAATATTTGCTTCACTCCATCAACGAATTTTTCAACCTTATTTCTTACCTCAATTGAAAAATATCGATAAGCCCCTGTTTCTACCAGCTCCTCTCCTTCAGGAGTAAATCTGTATAGCTTTGCGTAAAGCGAGGATTCGCCGGCCAGGTTTTTTGAATCTGCCACAAACATTGAGCCTGGCTCAATCCAAGCGTAAGCTTTTTTCTTAGGGTCGTGGTTTACATCAACCGCGATTTCAACACCTGCTACATCGCTATTATGATTGTCGGCCATTTCTTGGAGCTCCTCCTTCGTGTAGGAAAAATCTCCATAATAAGGATCCGCCTGCTTTGCAGAGCTGATTAATTCAACAGGCTTATCTTTATTGAATTCTGATAGTTGAATGTTTGAGAATATTCTTCCCCCTGAAAACTTAATTTTACGTCTTTGCATATTTATTGAGTTAATTCTCCGAAGTAAAAGGTAAAAGAAAACAGCCACGCTTCTATGCTGATTACTTCGGAGAAGCAAATCAACAACGTGGCTGCATTGTTTTTATTTCTGCTTTTATTTTATTCATAGAGGGGGTGAAAAGTCAATTTTATTTAAACATGCTGATTATTGATTTTTGACATCCTTCAATTGTGATTAAGTTTATTCTCCACATCTTGCGGAGAATAAGTGCGGAAATGTTGGCGATTTCGGTTTCTAGCTTCATTCTGTTGTTTCAAGTTCAAAATCAGCAAAAGTATATACGTTCAAACTTTTTGACCGAACATCATAATAAACACAATCCTTATTAGTGACTATTCTTGAATCAATTATTTGCAATTCCGCCCCACTAAGAGAATGAACAACAAAGGCTCCTTTTTTGTATTTTTCTTTTGGCATTTTTATTGATTAGTTTCTAGAAACTCTTCCCTCTGACCATTCGCAATTTCCTTCTCCTTTTCCAAGTCCTCAGTAGGCACTGGGTAAAAATATGCGAAAGCTCCGTGGTGAAGATTGAGTCCGGTCATTGCATTAGTGTTTTTTCCTTCGGTGTCTTTGTTTGCTCTTCGAGTGATTTCGGCGGCCAATAATATCATCCAGAGCAATGACGCTGTTTTGCTGTTTGGTTTCACGTCCTTAAACCTCTGCCTTGGCACAACTGTTTTGTAAAACTCAACGCCCTTTTTTGTGTTTTCCTCAAACAAAATCATATTATAAGCCCCTCTTGCATGACTGATTGTTGAGAGCTTTATAATATTTCTATTCATCTGAACTTTTCCGGCTTGCTTAACTGCCAATCCAACCTCAACACTTGACCCCATATTTAGGGTGATTTGTTCTTTGATTTGCCTTGGACCATTAAATAAAAATCCTCTAACATTGGTCACGTATCCCTTAATCATCGAATTCAACGCCGCTTCATTTATCTCAATTTCTTCAAGCTTTTTATTATTTTCTGTCACATTTTTAATTGCCATTTGCTTAACTTTTTTGAACAATCTCCGCTGGAGAGGGCTATTGATTAATTTTTCAGTTATTCGACCCTTCATCTGATTGACTATCTTGTGCATATCAGATTCAAGCTTTGTATTTCTTGCCAATCTTGTTTGGCCATCAACCTCAATAGTCTTTCCGGTCTTATACATTTTCGCCAAATCAACCCGCAATTTTTTCTCTTCCGGTTCAATAATTTTTAAAACATTTGAGTATTCGGATGCAAGATAATTCTCAAAATCTCCAATATTACGCATGAATAAGCGTTCTCGCTCGCTTGGTTTTAGGTTTTTTTTTTCTGATAATTCCTTTTTGCTTTCGTTAACTATGACTTTTGATTCGATTCTTTCCGCTCCTTCCTCAGCTTGTCCAAGTTTTAATCTTTTCCTCAGAATAGCTTCATCATCATCACCCCATGAAAGAAGTCCGGCTTGCTTTGATTTGGTTATTGCTTCAACCCAATCAGAGAGTTCAATCTTTTCAATCCCCGTGAATACAATTTTTGGATATTCTTTTTGTTCTCCAAAATTTAAAATTATCAATTGCTTCAAATGCTCCTCCACTACATTTCCCCAATAATTCGCAAGATACAACAATGATTGCGAAAAGAATTTTGTTTGGTCTTGTGAAAGAGCATTACTTCCACCTTGTCCTGAATCTAAGTTTAAAAATCCTGCAAGGATCGACTGGTACATTTTCTTGTCGTGATGATCAATCAAGTCCTGAATACTTCCGGTTTGTGAATTTCCTTTCGGAACCAAAATATCAAACTCTTTGACATCTTCATCAAAACGAGCATACGCCTGCTCATTACTTCTAATGTTTTTAACTAAATCATCGAGTCTATCCGTCACTTCTGGGCTTAATCCTTTTTTGCTTTTGATGTATGGAACCCCAACCCCGAACCTTTCCGCAGCGATTGCAGAAATTTTATAAAGCAGTTGTTTAATTTGGAAGTGTGCATTACATCTTCGCAAAATACTTTTTCCCTCAAAATTATTCCCCGATTTTTTGTATGAAAATAAAATCATCTTATCCCAAGGGATGACGACTTCGACCGGAACATTTCTTGAATCCGCTTCATCTGTTGAATTAGTGATTTGTGTTATTCCTGTAGGGTGACCACCTACCCATTTTGTACTTTTCCCCTCCCACCGCTCAATAGAATTCTGTAAACGAGGTGCGAATCTGTTCCAAAAAACAAGTCCATCTTCGACCTTATAAACTTTTTCAAAAACTGTAAATCCATATCCAACACAATCAAGTGACTGCCTTAAGAATTCCTCAAACCCACCTTGCAATTCATCAAATAAAGCCCTTTTCGCGAACTCTTTTATTTTTTCATCTTCACAGGTAATTGACTTTTCCGCTGATAGAATCGGTGTAATTATCGCATCCAATAGTTCCGAGATAGTCCCGTCACCATTTATCATTTTCTCAATCAATGGGATTCGTGTTGATAAGTTCCTCCACTCTTGATCATAATCAACATCAATGTATCCCGCAAAAATATCTGTACCAGTAACACCAATTTCCACAGATGATTTTTTGTTCTTTTTTTTGTCGTCCCTTTTTCCGACGATAATTTCTGTTTCTTTTGGCATTTTTTGGAAAAATTAAAAAGTCTTATTCAAAATATTACCGACAACGGTTTGTGCCTTTTTTGTCTTGACATCTTTCTTCTTGGTTTGAGTATACACAGAAGTTTGATGCTTTGTAAAACCGAAGCAAGCCAAGGCGAGAGAGTCGGCAAAATCTGGTGATTTATTCTCAGCTGTATTTGTTTCTGATACATTCTTTTTTTTCTTTTTTGGAACAATTTTTATTCGTCCTGAAGAATCGAAGTCATATCGGACGGTTGGAACCTCCGCAACAATTTTCCCTATGTCTTGCAATCTCAACCTTCTTTCCTTGAATATCTCCCTTAAATTCCAGAACATTTCCGCTTTGATTGAATTAAATTTTTCCTTTTCGTCATCATCCGTTGCAGATGAAGCGAAGTTAATTGGAAGAACAATGTACCCGAGTTCTGTTAGCCTATCCGTCACACCTCCACCGAGTCCGGTATCATCAACGACAAAAGAATCTCTTTTTTTATCAAATCCTAAATCTTTAAACATCTTTATTGCCCTTCCGACTACCTCCATTGTGTCACGCTTTGCACACCACCGAGTATCCAAGTGTCTCAAGTAGTTGTCGGTATTTCCCTCAATTGCTGTCAATACAGATAAATCCTCCCCAAATCTAGCACAATCAATCCCAATTTGCCTTTGACTCCATGACATCGGATTTTTCTTTTTTTTGATTTTTAGAGTCAAAGCCTCCTCGACCCAATGTAATGGGATCAGTGTCGCATCTGATTCGGAAGGGAATTGTGCCATTGCACGAGCCTCAAAGATTGGTGAATCTTTCCCCCAATCATAAATTCTATCCCAAACCCAAAGCGGAGTGATTAATTGCGGATACATCAATGGGAGATTTGCCACATCTTCCCTCTCCATCGCTTCGAGCTGTCCAATTGTTTTAATCCCATTGCGCGTAAAGTTCGGAGTTTTTAAACATGGTATTGATATTTTATGAAATAATTTTGACTTGAATGATTCGTAAAAAAGCCCCTGCCCCTTGGTAGGATTCCCAATATAGAGCAACCGGACATTCTGCGAAGTGAGCAATGCCTCAATTATTTCCAAAATCTCATCGCTCATTCCTGCCGTCTCATCAGCAATCACAAGAATCCATCCGGACTTTGAGTGAATCCCCTGAAACGCATCCGGCCTATCTGCGGACAATCCCATTGAATACCAGTTTTCGTCTAGTTCGAGAGTTGTTTTTAATAATTTACCGCCAATTGGTATTTTTGCATTATGATAAGCCCCTCTCAGTTCCCTCCAAATGATATTTTCTACTTGTCTGAATGTTGGAGCCGTTGTAATTACGATTGAATCTTTATGCGCGAGCAGAAACGCCATTGCCGTTCTAGCGGAAATGTAGCTTTTGCCTAAGCCGTGGCAACTCTTCACAGTGGTCCTTTGGTTTTTAAAAACCGACCGGATTATCATTCGCTGTCCGAGCCAATGCTCTGAACCAAATACATGGTCGAGTGCGAATACCGGGTCTTTCTGAATTTCTTTTTGGATATTCATTTACCCTGATCCATTAATTAAATTTTATACATCTTGCATATATTCTTTATTTCTGATCTCTTTGTTGGATTGGGTCCGGTCGGCTTCCCTTCAGAAAGTCCCCAAGGCTGTCGACTTTTATATTTGATTCTTGCTCTGTTTTTGGCACCCATTTTTCGGCGTGTTCGTAAAAAAGTTTGATCAACTGTGCGTTGCCTTGCAGTGCGTATTTTATATGTGCGTTTCTTACTTTGCTCGCGAAACTTTGGTAATGTTTTCTGGTTTGCTTCTCTAATTCTTTTACGTATTTTTTCTTGTCCATCCATCGATAAAGCTGTGCGCGTTTCACTCCACATCTTTGCGCGACTTGCTCCATGGTTGTATACTCGCTCGGAATTGCAGAAAGTATCGCGATCGCTGTTAGTTGCTTAGTGCTTAGTGCCGTATCCTTTTGAGTGTATTGATTAGCCATCTGATTTTATTTAAAAACTATCAACGAGCCGTGCAGTTTAGAATAAATCCGGTCAACATTTATTTGGAAATGATGATGGAACTTAAATTCTGCATGGCGTTGGTAATTTTTAAATTTTAACTGCCTTGTTTCCTGTGTAATTTTCCCATCTTTGAATGATCACGTCAATATATTTGGGATCCAATTCGCAACCATGACAAATTCTATTTGTCTTTTCGCATGCAATTAGTGTGCTTCCAGAGCCAAGGAAACCATCATAAATTAATTTTTTTTCTTTTGTAAAATCTTTTAATATATTTTCTAAGGTCATTATTGGCTTTTGTGTCGGATGTACTCTTTTTTCTTTTTCTCCTTCTCTTATCATTCCTTTCCATATTTGTTTATATATTCTCACTCTAGTTTTCACGTTAGTCCATGCCATTTCTCCATCTGCAAAATTATTACTATTCATGTCACCTCTTTTATCCCAAACTATCCAACTAGCACTAAATGGAAGAAAGCTTAAAAAATAATTACCTCCCCATAAGATATAAGCTTCAAATCCTAATGACACACAAGTGTCATAAAAAGCTTTCGCCGTATCTGTTGTATCATCACCTATTACCTCAGAATACACTTGGTTTTTTGCCAACTTACCTGCTCCGACCTTTCCATTTTTTCCTACTATATCTATTCCATACGGAGGATCAGTAAACACCATATCCGCCTTCTTTCCATTCATCAACCTCTCAACATCCTCAACCTTAGTAGAATCTCCACACATAATACGATGTTGTCCAAGTTGGTAAATATCCCCCAATTTAGCATTTGGTTCTTCGGGAACATCAGGCACATCATCATCCTTGTCATCAGGTTCAATAATCAAATCAACATCAAAACCAGTCAAATCAATCAAATGATCATCAAGTTCTTTCAATTCTTCAATAACTAAATCCATATCATAATCGCTTTCTGCTAATTTATTGTCAGCCAAACGATAAGCCTTAACCTGCTTTGCATTCAATTCACTTGCAACCCTTATTTTAGGCTTTGGCAAATCAAATTCCGTTCCGAACTTCTCAAAAGCCATAAACCGACCGTGTCCTGCAATAATAACCCCCTCCCTATCCACGAGAATATCATTTTGCCAACCAAACTCCTGAATACTTTTAGCAATTTGCATCAGCTGAGAAGTTGGATGCTTTTTTGCATTCCTTGGATAAGGCGTTATTTTCATAAGAACTAATTAAAATTCACAAAAACCATACAAAAACATCAATACAAAGTCAAGTTCAACAAAATAAAACGGCAGTATTAAGCCACTTAAAACTAAATATCCATTCTAAGCCCCTGTAATTCGTATTACGATAAAGCATAAGTAAGAACAAAGATTAACGCCTTAAGCCTCATTTAAATGTAATACAATTTTTCCAAACAGTCACAAAAGAAAGGCAAATACTATTCAAGGACGTAATACTATTTAATTAATTTAATACTACTTTTTTACTTGACTTCGTAATACGTTTTTGATATACTTGTTTTGTCGATGGGGGAGGAGAGAGAGATTGAACCACCTCACACATTTTTATTTTTTTTATTTTAACAATCATGAAAAACACAGAAATCGCAAAAGAAATCAGAACACTAATTAAGACAAAGTTCAATTCTTACAAGGTAAGCGTAACCTCAACACTAGACGAAATAACCGTCTCATTAATGGAAAGTGACATCAATGTAAATGATTCGTATGAACAGTTAAACATTTTTTTTTACAACGAATGGGATTATCCACAACAGCTCAAAAGCTTCTTTAATGAAGTAGACAAGGTAATCAAGAAGTACTACTGGAACAATAGCGATTCTCAAGTAGATTATTACGACCAGTCATTTTTCTTCAATTACAATGTAGGAAAATGGAACAAGCCACATACGTTAAATAATTAATTCCTCCCCCTGCCCTGTGTAATGTAAAGGGTAGAGATGAGCAATTAGTTTTTATTTTTATTTTTTAACCTAAAAAACCATGAATGCAGATACAGAGCACAAGCTCGCAGTCCTCAAGTGGACAATATACGCTTTCGCAGTTTTTGTACTTGTTGCAAGTTTCTGCGGATTCTAAACGTCTCAACGATAACCAGCCCGGAGAGAGCTGGTCGGGAAAATCTCTCCAACTATTATTTATATTTTAATTTAAACACTATGAAAAATTTAGCATTAGAAATCACAGAAGACGGAACTTATGGATGGGAAGCTACTGTATGGGATGGAGACCAAGTTGTTTTTGATTCTTCACATTATGGTGCATTCTCAACAAGGCAAGAACAGAAAGAGATTTTAGCCCAGTTCAGACAGGAATTGGGGATTAGTCGATTCAGTTCTGTTATCAATGACTAATTTTATTATTTTAACCAAAAAAAACCATGCCAAAGACAATAATTACTTTCAGAATTTCTCCCTTCCTCAAGAAGAAAATCGAGGAGCTATCGGAAGCAAAAAACATCAATGTATCAAAGTGGATTAATGAAGCCATTTTGACTAAAATTGAGAAAGAAGCAAAATGAACTTTTATTACAATCTAACTAAACGAAAAATGCCACAAATTATTAAATGTATCTCATGCTGAGAAGAAGCTAAAGCATGCTGAGAGTGTCCGTGTATGTGCAACGATTGTTTCCATTGAGAAGCGACGAATTGAGACAGGACAAAACATCATTAGCCTTATTATTAATTTTACGAAAATGGATAAAAAGGAAATAAGCATAAAGTTCCAAGAGTACGACCCCCAATTCATGGGGGAATTCAACAAAGAGCTTGAATTTTACAAAAATAATCCTAGCAATGCTAATAAGGCAAGACATGCTATTCTAGGATTATTCTATGCCAAGCTTGATGAATCTCTTGATAAGTAAGCAATGGGAATAGCACCGCCCTCATAGATTGCTAAGTGATGAATATTTGATTTGTATTCACACGGCTGAATTACCTCTTGTTGTTTGCGAGAGGTTTTTTTTGTTCTTCGGATTTAGTGAGTACTTTCCGAATGGGTGTAAAGTACTTTTTTCATAAATACATCTACTAAACCGCCACACATAGCCAGCTTGACAAAATTTAAAATAGTACTTTCCACCCCTATATAAAAAGGTGGAAAGTACTTTTTTGGCTTGTTCATACCCACATTTCCACCCTATATACATAAGAAGAAGTAAGTATATTATTATTATTATTATATATATGTAAATATGTGTGTTGTTTTTAAAAAACATAAAACATACCCCCCCTAAAAGGTGGAAAGGTGGAAAGTACTCAAAAAATGGCTCTATGAAGGGCTAAGGCATTTCCACCCCTTTTTACAGGGGTGGAAAGTACTATTCTTAGTGATGAGGGATTGGCTTGGTGTAGCACTTTTTTGGACTTTCCACCTTTTTCCACGACAATGTTCTTGATTTTTTCTAAAAATTCTGTATGATAAAAACACTTTCATTCGCCAACAGTAAAATATGCACAAAAAAATTAAAACAACAAACAGGCAGTTCATACTAGAGTGCATTTTGGCGAATGACTTTTTTTTGTATGAATTGTCTGTTTGTTTTTTTAATTCGCCAAAATGATAAACCAAACAATCACAGACCGACTTGCAGATTATGCACATAGACAGTTTCCTGAAACTCCTAAGTCCATAATTTACATGGCAATCTATACAGCAATATCAGAAATGCTTTGTTTTAATCGAACCAGAATAAGAATCCGTGGGGATAATTTTGTTATCCCGAATTTGTATTCAATAATGTTTTATTCCTCTGGTGGGGGTAAAGACATAATGGTAACAAAAATCAAAGAGTGTATACCTTTCTTTGAAAACAAACAAAATATTTGCAAAGAAATATCTAGTTCGAGGAGAAAAGACATCAGGGGGAAGGCTGAACAATTAATAAAAAAAGGACAATTGACAAAGGCAAAACTACAAGCATATATAAATGAAAGACCGGTCCGGGAGTTAGAAACCGAAACAGATAATGCAACGCCAGAAGGGCTTGAGTCGATGAGGTTAGCATTTCAAAATGAGCAAATAGGATATTTACATTTTGCGAATTCAGAACTAGGGAAATACATTTCAACAAATAGTTCAGCTGGAGGGATATTAAACTACCTAAACAATGTATATGAGGGATCTGCTAAGGCAAAGTTTACAAAATCAGAAATGACACTATCACCAAGTAAGGGAATTCCTCAGACAATGTTTGCATTTTCGTCTCTGATTGGGTTAGTTGATGACGATAAAGCGACAGCAACACTTAAAAGTTTCCTAGACACTGGACTTGCGAGGAGAAGCTTTCTTTGCTTCCCCAGTGATTTTGAAAAGGGTGAGAGTGTAGATATATCAGAATATTGGCAAGAAGAATGGGATTTTTTGGAACAAGAGAAAAAAGAACTTAGAGGAATATTTACAAAAGTAGAAGAAGACATATCTACATACAGTCATAAAGGAAATGAAGTGTGGTATAAGACACCACACACTTTTGATTTAAGTAAGGATGGAGGAAAAGCATTATTTAAATATAAAGACAAATGCTTCAAGTCTTGCACAAATCAAGATGAGACACTTGATGCAGAAAAGAAAAATAGGTGGTGGAAGTGTTTAAAATTATCTGCAATTATAACATTCCTAGACGCTAAAAAGTTTATTGATGAAGATTCTGTAAACAAATCAATAAAACTCACTGAGCAATATTCAAAGTATATGGAAAGATTTTTCCATATTATTGAAGATGACAAAGCAATGGCGATGTATTTATTTATCAAGAAAAAAGGAAAAACGAACTTAACACAATTAAGAACAGCAAAACAAGAATCAGGAAAAAGCATTCTTGGAAAAAGAAGAGATGATACTAAATTTTTACTTACAATTGTTGAACAAGTTAAGTCGCTATGCGAAGAAGAGAAAAACGAGAAACTAATAGAAATAAAAAAAGGAAATTCAATATCGTATTCAATCGAAGGAGAACAATTAGAAGACTCTGGCGAGATTTGCCGTATTCTAATCGGCGAAAGCAAGTTGGAATCATGTCTGAATTTTAAAGAAAAACAAATAAAATTCAGTGAATTAAAAAACATAATCTGCGGAAGTAAAAAATATATGCCAGCAATCCTCAAAGGAACCAGGAAACAAGAAAACTGGATAGGTGGAGATAATCTTTTAATCTTTGACATTGATAATAAAGATTGCAAAGAACTTAAAATAGCAGAAGCAAGAGAAAGATTTAAAGAATATAATTTTATAATTGCCTCAACAAAAAAACACAAAACTGAAAAAGGAGGTGGTGTTGATAGGTTTAGGATAATTTTTAAAATTGAACCGCTTCACATCAAAATAGCAGAATACAAACAAGTGAAAAAAAGCATTTTAAAGCACTTCGGAATCGGTGAGACTGGAGATGATGTTGCAGACCTTACACCTTCGACCCATTGGGCACCATCTCCACAAAATTGTGAATATTTTTTGAATAAAACTGGAAAAAATTTGAATTGGAAATTCTTTTTAGAAGAAGAAAAAAAAACTAAAAAAAGCTACTCCAAAAAAACATACACAGAACCACAAAACACCAGACCTAATCAGACATTTGAATTAAAAAATGGTGAGGTTGTAGATTGGGATTATTTTACACAAAAAACTAATTCAACCCCTGTTAGATGTACAGAGCCAAATCATGATGACAACGACCCGAGTGCATTTGTTTCAACCCATCAAGACAGTGGGAATTTAAGATTTAATTGCTCTATCTGCTCTATCCAATATTTTAATAAATAATTTATAAAAATGTATATTCTCTCAGGAACAACCTTGATGAAGGCAAGTAATATAAGTTGTATAAGAATTGTTGATTCGCAAAGAATCTTTATACATATGGACTGCTCGTTAATTGTTAAGATTAATGCTGGGGAAGATTGTCTAAATTCATTATTCGTCGCAATCACGTGCTTCATCGAAAATAAAGAAACATTCACACTTGATATTGATGAATGGAAATGTTCACAAAAAAAATAATTAAGCTTATTTCTCAGTAAAGGATTTTTAGAAACTGTAAATTTACTTCTTAATATCTAATCCATGCCAAAACTAAACTACCCCTTCCGAGAGAAATCAAAGAAATTCGATGAGAAAAAACTCCGTTACGATCTAATCCCTCCGGTTGTGCTTGAGGAATTAGCAAAAGTTTTAACTTATGGAGCGGAAAAATACGGCGATCATAATTGGAAAAACCTTGATAACTTCGAGGAAAGATATTATTCAGCTCTAATGAGGCACATTCAAGCCCACCGTAAGGGAGAGAAAAACGACAAAGAGAGCGGATTATCTCACTTATCACATGCTTTCACTAATATTGCTTTTTTAATTTTTAAAGAAAAAACACAATAATCCTATTGACTTTTTAATTCTATTAGATACAATGTGCTTACTATCACTCATAAGAACATGCAAAAGCAAATATCAATCAAGGAAGCAATTACAGAAATAACAGGAGAGCCTGATTTTTGGAAAAAGTTTTTACTCGAGTATGGAAGTGTCTCCGAGTTTGCAGTTTTCAGAGATGAATGTAAAAAGAAATTAGGTTTTTATCCTCATTTTTGTGGCGACATGATAATAATTGAGAAAAAATTTGTTGTTGATCCGCTTAAACTGGATAAGCAGTTAAAAAGAGACTATCCAAGCTTTAATATTGCGTAGACATGCAAAAGCCTTTAATCACTTGTAAATTCTCCGGAAGAAAAGGTGACATTTACACAACCTTAATCTATGAGACCTTCGATGATTGCAATTGTCCGGGATTTAATTTTCGGAAAAACTGCAAACATGTTGAGAAGTTGAAGAAATTTTATAATTTAAAAAACCAGAAAAATGGAAATAGTAATTAAGGAAAAAGAGGGAAGGTTTTATTCAAGCTGTATCTTCGAAAGGGGGTTAGTTATTGCAGAGGGAGAAAGAGAATTGGTATCCCTTGAATTAATGTTAAACAAGGTGGAATTAATCAAGAAAAGAACAAGCAAAGCAAAACTAGAAGAGGCAAAAAAAGATTTAGTGAAGCATATTAGGCTTTTCCCCATGCCGAAGAGTGGTAATGTTTATTATTTTATCAATTATGATTTTTCTGTAAAAATAGCAAGAGTTAAATTTTTAGCTAAAAAAACCGATAAAATTGCATATATGGTGGGATTTATTATGTGTAAAAATACCAATAAATCTGATCATCTGGAGAGAATAAGGCTTTTAGTAAATGTATCCAAGTATTTATAATTTTTATTTTTTAATTTAACTAATTATGTTAAATCATGCTGTTATTGCTGGTCGACTCACTCGTGATCCTGAAATTCGTGATGTCGGCGAAACCCAGGTTTGCAATTTTACAATTGCGACAAGTGAAAAGTTCAAAGACAAAAACGGTGAGCAAGTGGAAAAGCCGTGTTTTATGGATTTGGTTGCCTGGGGGAGAAACGCCGAGAACATTCACAAGTTCATGAAAAAAGGGCAGGAACATCATTTTGTCTGCAAGATTAAAATGGATAAGTGGCTGGACGAAACTACACAGAAAAATCGGACGGCAATCAAGTTCGAAGTTATTCAATGGAGTTTCGGAAATAATCCCCGCGAGGACAGTGGCTCTGGCGATGATTATGTTCCGAACCGGACAAGGGAAGCTGAGACGAAAAAGAAAACAGTTCCGAATCCCTTTTTTTAAAAAACTTTTAAATAATAATTTATAAAATTATGATTTACATTCTAGACACTGAAACCTCTGGCTTCAAAACTAATCACATCATTCAATTTGCTTCAATGGCAATTAACGATGAAGGAGAAGTTTATGAGAAAACTGATATAAAATTTCGACTTCCTGATGGTGTTGAGATCGAAGAAGGAGCAAGTAAGGTCCACGGAATCAAAACTGAGGATCTGAAGGGGTTTGACCTTATTCAAACAGAGGCGCTTGAAGGAATTATTCACAATCTCAATCAGGCCGATGTAATCATTGGCCACAATATTAGTTTTGATTTACGAATGATTGACAGGGAGTACAACAGGCACTACTTCGTAATGCCAAAAATGGATTTAGCGAAAATTAAAGAAAAAAGTATTTGCACGATGTATTCAACAACTCAATTTTGCAGAATTCCGGCAAAGAACAGGGCTGGGTATAAATGGCCGAAACTTCAGGAATTACACAAGATCCTTTTTGGAAAAAACTTCGAGGATGCACATGATGCCCTTGCTGACGTTGAGGCAACTTGGAGGTGCTATTCAGAATTAAAAAAACGTAAAATAATCTAATTACAATACCATGAAAAAGACCAAACTAACTCCCAAGAGGACTGAAAGTCGGAATCCAGCCAGAAAAAGAATGAAGGGTGTTTTTAGTGAACAAAAACTAAAGACCCTAAGAAGGCTATCTACTGAATTAAAAATAAAATAAATCATAATGGCAAAAAGACATCTTGAAAAAGCCTTCCAGTCCGAATTCACAATCGCAGTTAAAAAGCACATGCAATTTAAGCAACTTGATTATGTTTACAAAAAAATCCCCGATAATGCTTTTATTGGGAATTATCAAATCAAGAATCCTTATGATTGTTATTTGAGATTTAGTGGACAGCACTGGTCGATGGAGTTGAAGATTTGCTCAACAATAAAGGTAATTAATTTCGGAACATTATTCAAAGGAAGAGAGCATGAACTTGATTATCTTGAAGGAGAGAAGAAAGCCGGTGGAAAATCTTATGTAATCGTCAACCAATACAACAAGGTAAAAAGAATCAACCGAGTCTTTGCAATTGAGATTAATACAGCGAGAAAATATCACACACGAGGACAAATCGATATTGAATCAATCGAGAAGAACAATTTAGAAATATTTAAGATCGGAAAAATTATGAAGTATGGTTTTAGGAAGGAGATTTTTTGGGATTTATCGACTTTATTTAAAATATAAACACTAATCCTCTTGACTTTTTAATTCTATTAGATACAATATAAACGTACCAAGTCAGACGAAGCGAAATTGGCAACTGCCGTAAAGACTATCTGACGAATAATTATGGAGAAGTGGCGGAATTGTTTCCGCTGTCCCGGGTATGGTCGGCTAGGGATAAAGTTCGGATCTTAGCTTCTCCACCTTAAAGCTTAACTACTCTGAATATGAACTGCCCCATGTGTACGCAAAAAATGGTTACCCAAACCGTAACGACTGACCAATTTGCACCTTGGGGTGGACATACTCAGATTGAAGAAGATATTTGGCACTGCGAAGGGTGTGAACATCAGGAACCAATAGATGATTATGAATTATAATATGGAAAAACTTACAATACAACATTGTGCAAGGATTTTTGATTCTGCAAGGGGTGGAACTTATGTTTTGCCAAAAGGATTTAAGCGAAAATGTGATTCAATGTTTCCTGAAGAATTTTTAATGAAAAATGGGAAGAAGCCTGCAATATGGAACAGTACGTTTAATAAATATATGCACGACATTGAGAAGGCTAAGCGTGTAATGGCGGGCGAGAAAATTGATAGTTATGAACTTAATAGTATTTAATATTTTAATTTTTATTTTATGGAAATCAAGACATTTGAGCCATCGAGCCACAAAATCAAGACTTTGATTTATGGTGCCGCAGGTTCAGGAAAAACTCAATTTGCAGGTACAGCTCCAAAGATTATTTGGGCGGCTGCGGAAAACGGTTTACTTACCGTTGCAGAAAGCAAACCTCAGTATGTAGATATACGAAGTGTTGTAGACCTGCAAAATTTGCACAATTTTCTCCTAAAAGGAGAGCATAAGTTCGAGACTGTAGTTTTGGATACAATTACTGAACTAAACGAAAGAATTAAAGAGGGCTTATCCAAGGGAAGAGGAGGGCAAATGCAATTGAGGGATTGGGGAACACTATCGCAGACTATTAAGAAAATTCTTAGAGATTTCATGGACTTGGATATGCACGTTATATTTCTTGCTCAGGAAGCACTAACCAAAGATGAAGATAGAATCGAAAAAATCACCCCTGCACTAAACGGAAAAACAGAGTATGAAATCCCGAGATATTTTGACATTGTTGGTTACTCTTATGTTACAGGAGGAAAAAACACACCAAGGGTCCATCATATTGACACCGATTCTTCGGAAAAAACCTTATCAAAAAACAGGGGTGGAAGAATTGGGAATCATGAAGGAGAAAATATGAGCTTTATGGATTGGATGGAGAGAATAAATAGAATGGAAATATCAGAAAAGCCAACCTTTGGAAAATCCGAGCTAGAGAAGTTTACGAAATGGATTAAGGATGAGTTAAATGATGGCAAAACAAATCAATTGATTGTGAATGGTTTGAAGCAAAAATACGAAGTTCCTGAATCGATTAAAGAAGAAATTCTAAAAATAACAAGTTACGAGAATCCGGATGATACTTTTGATGAAGAAGAGCCAAAGGTTGAATCGAAAGAGCAAAAAGAACAAAAAGATTATTTTAACCATTACAAAGAAGAAATTGAAAAAACCCGAGGAGTTGATGAATTGCTTGAAGTTGGAAAAGTTATACAAAATGCAGTAACTACCAAGGTTTTTTCTAAGGATCAAGAGAAAGAATTAATGCGACTTTTCTCTGAACAAAAAACAAAAAACTCTGCATTGGAGGCTTTTGACATCAGCGATAGAAAGAAAGTCACTGAAAAAGAAGTGGATCAGGCGATTGCGGATGCAGGAATTGAAGCAGAGCCAACTTTAGATTTATAAAACTTTTATTTTTTTATTAAAAAACTATGCTAACAACAGAAATAGTAAAGCAGGAAGAGCAAAATGCCTACTTGGAAAAAGGCAAAAAAATAAAAGCCTACTCAAGGGCAGTTCAGGTGAATCCTGTCAATGCAGAATCAGTGAGGGGAAACCTACAGAAAGTGAAAAATGTCCGCCTTGATATTGAGAAAGACCGAAAGAGGTGGAAAGAACCATTTTTAGAATCTTGTCAGGCGATTGACGCAATCGCTAAGGAATTGAGTCATCCTATTACATCATCGGAGCAATTATTAAACAATAAGCTGAACTTGTTCAACATCGAACAAGAACGGACAGAGCGAGAGATTGCAGAAAAGGCAAAAGCCGAACACAGGAAAAAGGAGAAGGAAAAGCAGAAAAAAATTGACAAAATGAAAGAAGAAGGAAAAAGTGAAAGTGAGATTGTCGAAGTAGAGGCAATAGAAGAAGAAAAGATTATTAAAGAGGTGAATGCTATCACTACAACTGTAACGAAGGTTGAAGGAGGCAAAAAAACACTCACAGCAGAGATTGTTGATGAGGATAAAGTACCTCGTAGTTTATGCAAGCCAGCAATGCCATTAATCAATGCTTTTAAGAAAAAGAACAAATCAGCGATTGAGACTCATATTGAGCAGAACAATAACGGAGAGCATATTATTGATGGGATTAGATATTTTTATAAAATTAAATATTAATGCTTAATTTTAGAAAAAGACTTCACGCCAAAAGAAAGAAAGAAAAAGACCAAGTTGCTGAATATTGGATAAAAAATGATTTTAAGAAATTCAAAAAAGCACTTAGCAAGAAAGCATCAAAAAACCCTCATTCTGAGGATAAACCATTTACTTAATATTTTACAAAATGTCAGAAAAATTTTACACAACCGTAGAGTTCCGCAAGGAATTGGCGAAGCGAGGACATCACTACTCAAGGCCTACAATCTTCATGTGGGTGAAGGATGGAAGACTGAAATCGAAAGATGACTCTTCTCCATTATCGAAGAATGCAAAATATTTGATCCCTGAAAGTGAATTAAAAAAATTTACAAGAAAAACTTAATTTATTTATTATGAAGCCACTAATTTTCACAATATCGGCAATTGTTGGATTCTTTACTCTCACAGGGGTAATGTTCTGGTTCAATGTTATTGATCAGTGGATTAGCAGGATTAGCTGATGATTCTGATAAAGATTCAGACTTAATATTTTATCAACTAATTTAAAAACATTATGAAAGAATTAACATCACGCTTGCTTATAATCAGCAAGTTAACAGTGGAGTCAGTAATTATCTCGTGAGGATTAATCGCTAAATGAATTACGAACACTCACATGTCAATTAAGGAGAAGAGCCAAATGAAAACGTGGAAAATTATCTTATGTTATCCGTTTATTCTGATAATGATACTGCTTGTACTTGGGAATATATTTTTTCCTCCTGACAGTAAAGCATGGACTCAAGGTTTGCCATTTGGAGAAATCCACTGGAACGAAGACAGGCTAGAGTTTAAGCCTGAATTACCAAAAAATCCTAAGAGATACATTGAAGTCCCATTGCCTGAATTGGCAATGGCTGAAACCTTGGAAGATGGTACAGACCTAAATCGGTTAGCTTACGCTGTTGCACTCGCTGAAACTCACGATTGCAAAAAAGGAAGCGGTAAAGTAAACAATTGTTTTGGGATAATCAGGAGAGGAAAATTCCAAAAATACGATAAGCCTAGTGATTCTTACGATGATTTTAAGCAAATTTGGAAAAAATATTACCAAAAATACCCAAACTACTATCTCGCACATAAATATACCGGCGGAGATTCAGTAGAGGATTGGATGGTAGCAGTTAATCAATATTATTATGAATAAAGGATTAAACAACAAAAACTTGGAGTATTGGAGAGACAAGGTATATATCGAACTACACGAACTCCCCGAAAAGGAAGCAATTTTAAAAGCCCAGATAATTTGCTTAGAGCAAGAAGCGGATATGCTCAAGGACAGAATAATCAAGCTAGAGAAAAAATTTAATATTCTAACCTAAACCCCATGAAAATCACATCATACAACAAACTGAAAATGAAATATTTAGACGCAAAGTGAGAACTGTACAGATACAAGAAACCACGAAAAACCATGAAAAAAAGACTAATCCAAATCACATTATTCTTCCTGATATTCTTCTTCTGGTATGGCACTAGACACGCTATAGACAACGCTGTAGCAGGGCTAGAACTATTCAGCAGGATAGACACCTTGAACTACACAAGCAGAGCTATACTAGCAGGATCAGAGTTTCTAGGAGTGGGAATATGGATGGTGTGCGGACTGATAGCAGGATATATTAAATAACCACTTAACCCAAAGCTTTATGACTTACCAACTCGGAAAAAACGTATCAAAGGGAGATAAAATCCTGCTAAAAACAGGATGGCACAAAATCGAAATTATCAAGGAAACAGGAGTTGAAACTAAATCAGGATTCATTGAGTACGGAGAGGAAATTTCAGGATGGAAAAAATAACCACCATTGCCCCCTCTCTCCTCTAGGGGGCAAGTATTTAACCCAAACAACAATGAAAATTTGCAAATTCTGCTATGGAAAAGGCTACAGCACACTAGTGGTAGGTGCTGATGTAGCAATGCCTGATTTTATTGGCGACAAGAAATACATTGTAAATCCCCAAAGAATTAAAAAAATCCCCTGCAATAAGTGCAGTAAGTGGCGAGAATCAACAACAGAAAAACATTTTAAATCAAAATAACTATGGATAACTCAAGACAAATAACAAGAATTGAAATTGAGGGAGATGACAAAAGTACATTTTTAATGCTGATTGCCCCGACTCAAAATCATTTATTATTAAATATGCTAATAGCAAATATAGCACATGCTTTAATCGAATTGCTAGATGAAGATGACGATAAAATTATTACACTAAAAATACATTGCAACGGTGTTGATTCTGAATTGGATATATTTAATTACGTACCCAAGGGGGAGATGTTTGACTACGTTACAAGGAAAATTAAAGATTTTATTAACCAGTTAAAATAACTATGAACAACCTCAAAAAAGCAACTCGTCACATCCTAACCGCACTTTACCCAGAGTGTGAGAATTGGGAGGATATAATTAATAAGCATTGCGATAATCAGCCAGTCGGTAAGTGTGTTGTATGTGGAGCTATTGGTTCTTTGTTCGAGAATGGAACACCAATTTCCCTCGCAATGGTTCAGACTGCTTTTTATACCCGCGATTCTAATAGCCTGAATATACACTTGCCAAACCTCAAGATTGCACCTGCTTACGATAACAACAAATGCAAACTACACTATGGGGAGACTGTAATCATTTGGACTCTAACCAAAAACGCTCAGTCCCTCAACCTAGACCAACAGAATGAGAAGGTGTGGCAGTCGATTGTAGATATTTTTGAATCTTAAATAATTACTATGAAAAACAATCACCTAATTGTAGCTGCTTGGGCTAGTGGAGGAGCAGTAACAGACATAAAGAAAGACTGTCGATATTGCGTGAAGTGTAGATGTATAACAGACGGATATACAATCTGTAAAAGGTGCAACACAGCTAAAATAAACTCCTAATTTTATTAAAAAAATGTATAAATCACTATCAGAGAGAATGGCAGACATCCAGAAAGAAGTTTCAGGAAAATACGATGAACTAAGAAGCGAAGGATTCAGTCAACACAGAGATGAAGAAATGTCCAGGGATGGACGATGGAACGACTAGATTGCAGATATTTTTGAATCTTAATTAAAAAAAACTATGCTAATAAAAAGAAAAGTTAATATGCGTTGCAGTGCACTTATTGTAGCCCATGTGATGGTTGATAGTAGAGATAACTCAATTCAAGATATATTGGATATTGAGGATATTTTAGGAACAGAAGATGAAGAAATAAAAGATGTTATTAATTAAATTAACTTATGAGAGAATTAGAAGTGAGAACACGTATAAAACAAGCCAGTAAAACGTGGGAGCAATTTCTAGAGTTCATGGCGAATCAGACTGTCAGTGCTTACCCAGACGGTGAGACTAGGTATGTGATGCTTGATGACGCACTGGAGGCTCTGTACGCTCAACGACGTGAAATTGAAAAACTAATCAATGATTTGCTCAATGCTGGTGCTTAAACGTCAGAGCCATAAATTCCATAACTATTAAGCTTAATTATTGACGTGATCAAGTCGGAGTCATTATTTTTTTTCATTCTTCGCAAAACTTCCTGAAGAAGAAACAGGAAAATGTTTATCCTCCTGTGGTTGTGGGGGTTGAGGGATAAACAAAAAAAACCTCTCTTTGTTGAGAGGTTTTTTGATGTGTATAGTATGTATATAATTTACAAAAAATTAGCAAAAACTATATACAACTATTTTGTCAAAGAAATCTTACCAGTAGCTTTCCATCTTCCGTAAAAAACCATAATACCGCCAGCAAGAAGTCCGCCGGCTTGTACAAGTTCTGTAAGATAGGAAGCATCTAAATCAAATCCTATAATCAAGGAAAGTCCTGTGACAATGTTAACGATTCCACCTTGAATTGTCGTTGATTGGAGTGGTGTTTTAGTCATAAGTTTTTTTGTTAAATGGTTGCGGAGGTGGGATTTGAACCCACGATTTTTTGATTATGAGCCAAACGGGAACGACCAGACTTCCCTACTCCGCTTTAATAATTATTTTTTAAATGTTCCATTGCCTGTTTATTATATAAACGCCTCACATCATCTAAAATATGTGTCATATACTCAATGCTAATTAAATCCCTAGAATACTCAATTATGTCCTCGTATAGGAACTTCAATAATTTTTTCAAGATAAAAATTATTGAAATTCACCGTAAGTTGATACAAAAACAGGAGGTTGCATGTGTCCTTTTTTATGAATATCCTTTTTGCCTTTTTGAGTTTTCGACATCTTTTTATATAATTCATTTTATTTCATTAAAATAATTCTTCCAAAACTTATTGTATCTTTCAAGTCTCTATAAGTTTGAGGTTTTGTTTTTACTGCTAACCCAGCGTTGAATGCCTCGAACTCATTCCAATCATTAGCGATTAGCTTCATTCTGGTTAATGACATTGGAGTGTAATCTTCTTCAATTAGTTCTTGGTTTTTAATCATTTGGATATTTTTAAAATTATTTTGAAAATGGAAAATCTCAAGGGGGCTTAGGCTATCAAGTCCGCATTCGCTTGCGATTTTAATTAGTTTTTCATTTTCTCCTTTTTCGACTTTCCAGCTATAACCTCCATTGTACTTAACGACATCAAAAGCATTTCCTGTTAAATGATGGCTATGTAGAGTCCAAGATTTACCGTTTTGGTAAAGTTCTCTTTGACGTTCTTTTGTTCTTAATGTTTCAAAAATGATAAAGTTCTTGTCAATCTCTCGCTTAATTCTTTCCAAAAACATTTCTGCTTTTGGTTGCATTTGGGGGGTTAGGTGCTTTATTGATTTGATTATCATACTAGTCTAAGTTAACCGTTCCATCTGCTGAATCTATTTTAATTGAATACTTTAGGTTGAAATTCCTAGTTGCCACAATACCACCAGTTTGTCTTTTATAATAAATCTGAACAAGATCACCTATAGCGAAAGTAAAATCCTCTGTATATGTTTGATATGATGACGAACCTGTTGACCGTTCCGTGCCAATTGCAGCTCCGTTTTTATATACCCTACCGTAAACAACAGCCGAAGCCGATAAGTCAGCTAATTGAAAAGAAACTGTATATGTACCTACTCTGTTCACCTTTATTTCCTTAACTTTTTTATATGTACCCGTATCTGAGCCAAGGTATTGTCTTACTGTATTCGCCTCTGCTGATAATATATCTGTTCCAGCAAAGCAGGCAATATCTAAATGGATATGTCCTGTTATTGGGATATTACTTCCATCCGTAAGTTTGTTCAAATCTGCCTGGGAAGTCAAAACCCCTAAACTTCGAATATTCGTGCCATCATAAATTCCAATATAAACTTTCCCAGATATAATTTCTCCGCCAGACATTGCAGTTGAAATATCATAAACAAAAGGCTTTATTCCTCTTCCATTCACATTAATTGTAACCGCCCCAGTATTGCTTGCCGAAGCCTTAAACACAAAAACTTGCCCCGTAACATAAGAAGCAATTTGCGAATCAATTGTCAGCGTAATTGCATTAGCGGATCCACCAGCTACTACATATTCGCCTGCTTTTTCCAGAACATCTTTACGTAAATCATTATATTGTGAATACAATGCATCATCTCCACTTGCCACTGTTGAACTATTTGAAGCCATGTTTTATTTAATTACTTTATAAAATCCATTTTTTTTATCAAAATAAATCATTTTTTTTTCGAGAAGTTCTTTCACTAAATCCATAAAAATAGATTGATGTAATTTTTTGTGACTTGATTGAGTTGTTAAATATAAGTTTTCTATATTATTATTTTCTTTGTTCCCGTCTACATGATGAACACATTCTTTTTTTAAGTCTAATATTCTACCTATATCTTTCTCGATTGTATGAACATGCTCCTGTCTCCAATTTTTAAATCCTTTACCTTCAGCTATTTTTACTAAAATATATCCATGCCCATCACTTCTTTTCGCTCCTATCGGCTTCCACCTAGGATTGCCTTTCTTGTTCCAAGCTTTTGAAAATTTTTCTCTGTTTTTATCGCTAAATCTCTTCACCCTATATAATATTGAGCATTCCTTACTACAAGTCTTTATTCTGTTCAACTGACTTGCTCTTATCATTCTCTCTCTTTCACATATAATACAATTTATTTTTATTTTTCTGTGCGAATAGGCACATTCTTTTGAACAAAATCTTGCTTTATTTTTGAAATAATCATAAGAAAGATTTGTCTTTTTGAAAAATTCTTTCCCACATAATTCACATTTTTTTGATAACATAATAGTTTTAATTTAAAATAATCAATACTATTATATATAATTTCATCAAGGATTTAACCGTTTTTTAAATCCCGAACTCAAGAGCAAATTCTACTGTGAGTGTTTCCGTTGCGGAAATTGTCTTTGTTTCCAAAACATGAGAATACAAAATCCCACTATCTGCAGCCGCTGAAGCAGTCGAAGTATTACCATCGCCAAATAACCCAAATTCTAAATGCGTCCCGGTTGCTTCCCCTGGAGCAAAAAAGGATGTTATCAATGAGGTGACAGATGAGTTGGTTGTTGAGCTAACTGCTTTTCTTGTTGTTTCGTTTGCCAAAGTCGTATCTCCAACAACCGGCGTTGTATTGTCATCACCAAGAGCAATGTATAGATTATCTCCCGTGTCTTTTGTGGCAGTTCCCGCAAGTTGTTTCGCCATTGCAACACGTCCGACTATTGGAAGAATGTTATTTTTTTCGGTGATTGTTTTTTTTCCGGTAATTGTATCTTCAATTGTGAATTTCCATTTTCCAAAAAGTTTCATTTCTTCATTCATATAAAAAAATTACCAACTAAATAGATTCCATCTTCCTGGATTAGTTCCGCCAGGTCCCCACTGAAAAGGAGGTTCAACTACTGAATATGTCACATTTTCCGCAATTGATAATATTTCGCTAATCTGTAACAAGTTATTGTTCAATAGTATTATATCAACAATTTTCAGAGTTTCAACAATTCCTGTAATATTATTCACAACTTCGTCTTCCGCAACTTCAATCCTTCGACCTTGCTTTAACAATTGTTGCAATAATTCCATCATCCCGAACAATAAGCTACTGCAAGTCACCGTGTAAATATTCTCTCCCCATCCAGCTTGCTTGAGGTTTACTTTTTGAATTAGAAATTGTTGATTAATGTTCCTTGTTCCATTTTCAGTGTCTTTGATTTGGATTGTTTGGCCAGAAACAAGCCCTTCTTGTGTCGTGGTGAATGTTGCGGAAATTATCACATTACTATACTTGTTGATTTGTGCTTCAGCAACAGCAACCGCTTCTGAGCGAGTCACAAGAGTTTTATCAACAATTTTCTGTCCGTCAAAAGTTCCATCAGAATATCCCAAAACCGAAACCATGTTTGTAATTGAGGAAGCATCAGAGCGAGAAATAAGAATCGGAACAACCTCATTATACTTAAATAAAACAAATTGCCCTGCAGTGAGAGTTGCTTCATCACTCGCATTTCTTAATGATTTTTCATTAAAATTGCTCATAAAATTATTTCCAGAGTCATCGTTGATTCCCTCTACTCCTACATCTTGCTCAATGAATCTTGAGAAAGTATCGCCTGAAGCTTGAGATGCAACCGCATCAACTGTAAAATTATCATCATCAACTTTCACAATTTGCCGGACTGCATTGCTCCGGCTTCGGTTCACAATGTGGTCACCGTCAACCAATCCGTGAGAAGTAGCTTTGATATTCGTTGTTGTCGTTCCGGCTTCCATCGTATCTGTCGAGGTGTTTTTGTCCGCTTTGACGACAAGGTTTTTGAATTTATTCTTGGTCAACCACTCCCGGATAATTCCGTCTCCTTCCCTAACTTCGGAATAAGTTGAAACACTTGTTTCATCTCCTCCTTCTACTACTTGCCGATTTGTAAGGCGTGAAGCATCATAGGTAATTGCTAAATTTGCAAAATTTTTACTTGTTTCACTGAGCCTGAAAGGTGCGGAAATATCCTCTTTTGCGAATAATCGGATTGACCTATCATAGTCAACATACCAATACCACCCCAGTTCATCAGCAAGTCTTTGTGCCACTTCAGTTGGTTTTGTCCTCGGAGCCGTGAAATTATCAAAAACTATTGATTCCTCAATGTACGGAAAATGTTTAAAAAATTCCTCCTCAAGAATTCGCAACCCATCAATAAGAATATCACTACTTGATGTTTGCGTGATTGCAACTTCACAATAATCAATAGCCGTCCAGTCCGGCGTACCTGTTACCGAAAAATTTTTTAATTTAAAATCATAAAAATTCCAGTCATTATTTTCCGGATTAATTGTTTCCGAAATATAATCTCCTGAATCTGAACCAATACGAATTTCAATATTTGTGATCGCTGTGTAATCGGTTGCCTTAATCCACATGCCCAAAACTCCCTTAGTTGCTGCACCGGAAGAAGTCCCGGAGAAATTCTTCAAATTCAAATTTAAGGAATTTAAAGAAAAATTTGCAGTTCCGGATGAATTAGTCCACGGGAAATTTCCAGAATAATCACCTTCTCGAAAATCCGAATTATCAGTAGTCGGATTATCTCCATCACTTGATTCTGTCCAAGCTGTTTGAATTGCTGCATTGTCTTCATACTCAAATTCATCTATTGCTTCATTTAGGTTAACTGTTGAGTTGCAAAAATCATTCACAATATACCTTGCATCCCTCGATTCATAAGTTTCATTTACTGAAGTCTTATCAAAAATTTTCTGATGATCAAGTGCTGTGATTGAATATTCGAGATTTTTAAGTGTTCGGATATTATAATTTTTTACGGAAGAAATCACACCTCCAAAAACTTTCACTCCAACCAATTCACCAGTAGAAGGAGTATTTGTAAAATTTTCCGTAAAAGTTAGTTTTATGTTTCCGTCATCACTTGAGATTGATTCGATTGTAGCTTCTTCCTCATTATCTTCTTTTATTGCAATTTTTATTACATGCCCCACCCTATAGAGATTATTTTGTAATTGTTCATTGTAATCTTTATCAAGCGTGGCAGAATCCGCAGTAGCAGAAACAACTTCATAAGCTGAATAAGCATCAACACTCTGATAATCTTCCGGAACGAATCCAAAACAACGGAAAGTACAAGAATTTATTCGCTCTTGAAGTTCATCCCTTATTGAGATTGACTTGTCGATTATGTTCGAGGTCTGATCAACCTCATTGATAAATATGTACATTTATATTGCGTAAGATTGCGTAAGCCGTTGCACGATGGCATCGCCAATTTCGTCCACTGCATCGCTTCCAAAAATTCCAGAAATATTGATTGTCATTCCCCCCATCTTATTATTTGGAGTGATATTCCCCGGAATTGAAGGCGTGAATAATTCTGGCCCCCTTTCGCCGACTAAATAAGTTTCCCCTGAATTTACAGGGCCACCTTTTGCCCTCTCACCAGAAACAACAGGGGCTTCATATCCTTTAACTCCGGCTGTGTACTGAATAAGGGATGTTTCCGCTAATTTTGATTGTATTGAATTAATTGCATTACTAACAGCAGAACCGACTTCTTTTGCCGTTTGAATTAAATCATATAAAGCACCTCCAGCAGCTTTTCCCCACTCGGTCGTTTTTTGCAAAATAATCACAAGCCCGTTTAATGGAACTGCAATTAAAATTGAGATAGCTTTTCCGAGCATAGCAACCCCTTCCTCATTCTCTGTGATTACTCCTGTGAAGTCTGTAAGCATATCAGCTGATTCTCTAATCGCCGGTGTCATTGCCTCTCCGAAAGATATTGCCAATCCGTCAACCGCAGAATTAAGGAGCCTAACCGACCCGTCAAGATTATCTATCTGAGTATCTGCCATTTTTTGAGCAGTATCACCTGAATTTTCTAATTCAGTCGTAAACTCTCGCAAATCTTCAGAGCCAGCGCTTACTAATGTTGACCAGTTTTTTAATGCATCTTTCCCGAAAATAATCGAAAGAGTTGCGACTCTTTGCTGCTCTGTCATATCGGCAAGCCCGACTTCAAGCTGCTCAATAACACTCGCCAAACCAACAAATTTCCCCGAAGTATCAAAAGCCTCAAGTCCTGCATTCTCAATTGCTCCAGCCATTTTAGTTGTAGGGTCTGAAAGTCTTGCAAGTGAAGTCCCTAAGGCCCTTGTTGCCATACTACCCTGTAATCCAGCATCTCCGAGTATTCCCACGGCTGCCGCAGTCTCTTCTATACTAATCCCCATCGTATTGGCCATTGGAGCGATATACTTCATCGCCTCGGCCAACTGTTCCATATCAGTATTTGAGCTTGTTACCGTTTTAGCTAAAACATCAACAACTTTTCCAATTTCTTTTGCATCTTTCCCGAAACCGGTTAAAATATTTGAAGAAATATCCGCAGCTCTTCCTAAATCTATTCCGGAAGCCGCCGCAAGGTTAAGAGTCCCCGCAAGCGAATCCATAATTTGTTCAGTCTCAAAACCAGCCATTCCCAAAAAAGTCATGGCATCGGCTGCTTCACTCGCTGTGAAAACCGTTGTCTTTCCCATCTCTTTTGCCAAATCAGTCAACCCCTCCATTTCAGAAGCAGTTGATTCAGTAATGGCTTCAACTTTTGACATTGATTTTTCAAACTCTCTTGCCTTGTTAATCGCACCAACCATCACCCCCCCAAGTCCAGCTGCACCAAGGGCAAGAGTTAATGATTTTGCACTTTTTGACAATCCAGAAAGCCCCTTGTTCACACTTTCAAGTTCTGCTCTACTTTTGGTGCTACCTTTGACCTCGGTGTTTAGTATTAGATCCGTTTTTACTTTTTCCATTTTTTTGCATGTTATTTTGTATTGCTAAAATGTGAATGAAATCATGCATTCTCTCGTTCTCATATTTCCTCCAATCTAAACCAAATTTCTCACTCATTACATAATCTATCCATCTTGAACTCCCTCGTTTGCCTTTGATTGCTTCTGTGAATTCGACTGTTTTTCTTCTTGTTTCTTCTTCACTGACTCCACATTTTTTTTTTGAGCCAACATTTTTCCCCTAATAACGCTCTGAATTTTTAACAAAAACTCAGGCTTAATTTTCATTATATTTGTTTCGTTTATTTCTGCCTTCTCTCCTCCGGGAAATTTAATGTTCCAATCAACAATAAATGTACAAAGAATATTTTTCCCTCCCTCTATTTCGTTTTTCCTTAATTCGTAATTTGCCAAATCTTCCCAACTAATTTCGCTTTTTATTTCCACCCAAATATCCTCAATTAAACCAATTTTCTCTCTCTCTTCAGATAAAAAAATCATGTGGCTGTTTTTTATAAAATATAAATTAATAAGAAGCTACTCCATTCACAAGAAACACTCTTGTGCTCCATTTTTTAGATTGGTCACCCGACTCAACATCTTTATAAAAAGTAAGTGGAATTTCTTCCATTACAATCGAGTCTTCCGAATTGTTTACAAAGTATGCATCAGTTCTTACATCCGCATTGTCGAACAGGATATAAGGCTTTTCGCTTGCATCTCTTCCCACAACGTCAGTGTTGCCAGAAAATCCAATGTTTGTATTATCAAGTTCTGTAATAAATTCTTCCGCTCCAGTGCCTTCCGCAGCTGCATCAACTCCAGACAATGCATCGAGAGCCGCTGCAATTAATGTTCCGGTGTTTTTGCTTGCTGTTGTGTTCGCAAGACTTACAAGAATGTTATTATCTGTTTTTTCGACCGCTAAAGTATCATCAACGGCAATCACCATTGTGACATTTAGTTCATTTCCTGCTTGTCCAGCTGCCGAAGCCTCAACCTTAAATCCGTTTGCAGTTGATCCGAATGTTGAGCTTGCCTTAATTGCACTGTTTGCTTCAAGTGCAGTTTCCCCTTGCATGCACACACGCAAAGCAGATTTAACATTTTGACGTAATCGAGCAAGATTTAGTTCTGAATCATAGAATCTTGAAAGATTGCCGGACCCAGAATATCCCTTTGTGATTACATCTGTTGGAAATCTTGAAATTTCTTCTTTCCCACTTCCATATTTGGCTTCAACCTCATTTACATAAGTGAGATTAAAATTTTCCTTATCCTCAACAGTCAAATTATCAATATCATCTCCAACTGAAACCTCCGAACCACCAAGCCAGGTTACCACTGGCAATTGGTCATAATCAGCAGTTGATTTTTTGATTACCATCAAATCCCCTACTTCAAGAGTTGCATCAATCGTGGAAGTTGTTAGTTGTGTTTCAGAATCAATGCTTGTAATTGTCAATTCTTTCACTGTGGTGTAGCAATCATCTTTATCCAAAATCAAGATTGTATCACTTGTGGTCAATCCACTTGTCTGGTCGACTGTTAAGGTTGTTCCGGAACTAGCTTCAACCGTAACTTGAGCTGTAATGAATGCCTTCCGTGGCATTAACGAAGCTGTGCATTGAATTTTATTATCAAAAGCCTCAAGTGCCAATTGATTAACTTTAACACCCCAGAATCTATGGACCCACGGAGCATCCGCAACCTTACAGTCAATTGTATAAGTTTTTGGTGTATCTGTGACTTCGAAAATATGGCGATATGCAACATCAGCAGTCAGCTCTTGTGTTGTTGGAACTCCAAAAACTCCCATTAAAAAATGACCAATCATATTTGGTTCGACATAAAAAACAATGTCTCCACTCATTTCAATTTGGTCTTTGATTGAGCGAATGTTTCGCTCCCTGTCTCCAGCGACCTCTTGGACCGGTGAAATATTAAAACTTGGTAAAAGTGATTCGCTAACTATCCGCAAATAATTGGTTGGAACGACAACCACGCCTTCCTCGACTTCTGGCTCAATTGAGATATATCCATAATTGGAGTATGGAGCAAAATTTGACATATTTCTAAAAGTTAAAAATTACAATTCTTTTTCCGCTATTTTTTTGGTGTTTTTCGGCTGTTTTTCTACCATTTTAACAACGACTTTTTCGGTGCCGTTTTTTTCAGTTTTTTCTAATTCGTAATCTTTAGACATACGACAATAAATTAACATTAAAAGTAACTGAACTCATTATAATATAAGAACCATTGAAAGGCAAAGAGTCATAGCTAATTTTCCAATCATCACTTATGTTTGCCTTTCCACCTAGTTTTAGATTATTTGCCAAAACATAAAGAACACTTGTGCTTTTAAAATTTCCTCCATCTCGCTCTTCCATTCTCTGAACCGTTTTTTGCATTGCTTCGTGTTGTGTTTGGTTTGTGTCGTGATTGAGAAAGTTTTTTATTGTGTCTTTGATTTTTATTTTTACGGAAAATTGATTGTTTTTCGTTCCTCCCGTTCCACGATTATTGACTGAAGTCGATTCCGGTACAACTTCAAGAAATGGAAAAATAGCTTGTTCAGGAATAATATTTTCGCCGTAAAAATATTTTTTATATTCGCTTCCAAACTGAGTCTGGAGCAATGTTATGATTTCACTGATTATATCATCCATTCTTAATTTTTTTATATATATAATCTCCAAATATTTTTAAAGTCTTGTCAATCATTGCCTTTGAGTGTCCGAGCATTTGACGGCGTGGAAGTCTTGCCTTGAATGTTCCCCCAGATTTTCCCAGCTGATGGTCTTTGAAATATGGAACGCCCACACTTGTCACCTTGAGACTATCTTTTTTAAGTTCAATCGATTTAAAAGATTTTCGCATTTTTCCGGTCCGGACTAGAATTGGCGTTAGAAATCCGGATGCAATCTTTGATTTTAAGTAGTTCGGTCTGAGTTTTTTCCAAGGCTGTCCTGTGATATTTTTACCCGCAACATTGAAGGCATTGTCAATTTCTCTAAGTTGCATTTTTCGAGTGTCCTTCAATGGTTTTGTCGAATTCTCAACTGCTTTTATCGCATTGCTAAACATTCTCTCCGCTGCTCTTGTATCAGCGTTTACATTGAACTTCATTTTAGAATACTTTATTTATTCCTATTTTAGCAGATGTTGGATCATCAGTATCATTATTTGTTGTTACGTTTGGCAGAAATCCAGACGAACCAGATGCGGAAATTGCCAATTCCTCTTTTGTGATCTCATCAAATAATTTGATAACTTGCCCGGATTCGTGAACTTGCTGAATCTTCTGCAAAGTCTCATTAATCATATCTATTCGAGTCCTTCCGTCCTTCGGAGTATCTTGAGCTTCTATTCCGTAATTATCAATCAACAATAATGCGGCTGCCATTTCCGCAGTGATTTGGTCAATTATTGGTGCATACCTATTCTCGCGAGTTCCAATTGTTCCAGAAACTCCTTCTGTAGTCGATGCATCGGTAATATTCACCTCAGCCAGTGCAGTTGTAAGAGATGAGGAAGTTGTAAGGCTCACAATTGTCACAACTTCGCCTCCCCCAATACTGTCAACCACCTTAAAGTCCGCTGAACCAATTGCAGAAATCCTAAACAAATCCGCAGCTTCAGATGCAGTTAGGTCTGCTGTAATTGCAATATCGTATCCAGTCCCATTGATCGTAATTGTCATTGTGTCACCTCCTACCCCAACTCCTGAAAACGTCAAAGTATTTTGAATTCGGTAGGTAAACGGCAAGGTGTAGATTGAAGCACAGGCCGAATCGAACATTCCTTCTGCAGCAGAAATTTTCCCACTCACTATTGAGTCAGGGATCAATGTTACATCATCGAACCCAGATAACTCCCGAACCTTTGAAGTTGTTGTGTACATCTATTTTCCAATTATGAATTCATGTAGGTCTTTAATATCTTCCTTCATTTCTCTAAGGTGCTTTATTTCCGTTTCAGCGACCGATATGCGCTCTGCTAAATCCATGCATCCGTCAATCTTCGCATGGCACTCCTCGACCATTATTGTGTTTGATTTGGTTTGCGCGAAATGCTCGCTTGTGCTCCATGAGAACCAGAAAACGGCAGAGAGGACTGTTACAACTGTTGTGACATTTATCAAAACAGATTGCTCAGAAATAAGTTTTTTCATCGACTATTTCAGTTTATTGGATTCTGCTAAAAGTGCATTTAACTCCGCTATTTGTGCAGTGATTGCCGTTACTGCTTCTTGTCCACCTTCAATTTGTTTTTCAGCTTCTTCGACTTTGTAAGTTTCAACCAATGGACTCAATTCCTCTCCAGTCTCAGGAGAGAACTGCTTGGTTGTAATTACTATATCTCCACTTCCTGTAGCACTACTCATCAATCCCTGTACTCTCTTAATTTCTGCTTGAATCTTTACAATATCATCTTGCTTTCCTTTGATGTCTAACTTAATCGAATCAGAATTATAAGTAAAAACAAGTGGGGCTAATTCCTGCCCTGTCTGCTTGTCGAACTGCTTTTTTAGCACTTTAATCTCTCTGTTCGCTTCCGATGTTTTTGTTACAACCACAGCGGATTGCTCTGTCTGAGTAGTAACCCGTGATTCCCCTATTTCGACTGGTTTAGATGTGCTGATTAATAAGGTTGCCCCGATTGCTACCGCCGCTGTAGTTAGGTTTGTTGTGATTGTTTTTGTTTTCATAATTAAGTTTTAGTAAATGTGTAAGTTGTTCCGCCGATTCGTGCTTTGAAGTCGCTTCCGTCAAAATAGAAAGTTCCGTCTGTTGTCGGAGTTCCTGAATATGCGTTCATTAGGATGTGTCCACCTGTGGAATCGTTGTCTTGAGTTAGTTTTAGGACTGCTACTGAGTCGGTTAGTGTTCCTGATGTTTGTGTTGCTACGTTTTCAATTGCTAGCACTGAACCAGCTCCCGCAAGCGAACCCCCGGCATTGTTCATTATAGAAGTTCTTTTTAGCTTGAGTAAGTTGTAGTTGTCAGATTTTGCATAAGCTCCTGTATTAGCTCTAGATACAGCCATGTTGTTCGTGTCTATTGACCTATTCACAAGTGCTGAACTTGCCCATGTGGCAGTTATATTGCTTAATACAGCAGCGCCTGGGTTCCCTGAGTCTTTCATCACCTCATAATGTGATTCACCTTCTCCCCCCAGTACCTCATCTATTTTTATTCCATATCCATCATAATTACCACCAAGAAGCCCTTTAAATAAAGCACTGCCAGCACCACCATTTACACTTGCACTAGCATAATATGCAACACCCGTGCCAGAAGTTCCCATATCAACCTTAATCCCCTTCTGACTCGAACTCGCCCCCTTAGCATTTATCAAGAGTCCTGTGTGACCTTGGGCGGATGTGCCGAGGTCGATTTTTTGCATTACTGTGACGGAGGATTGGGTGTTGGATAGGGTATAGTTAACTAAGCCGCTTGTTGAGGAGTTTAGATTGCTTTTTCCGTACACACCGATAGCACTTCCTGCAGTACCTCTTTGCTCTACGAAAATACCATAACCTGTTGAAATATTGTTTATTGCATCTATTGTGTATGGGTTTGTTTTTGTCTCTTTGTTTCTTAGGTATATCCCCGTATTGTACCTTGTTATCCCATAGGAGTTGTTTTCATTCTGGATAAAAAGCAGCCTCGAATATGAGTTGTCTTTCGTGTTGTAATTATATCCGAGCAAAACAGAGTCTGTGAAATTATGCGTGGATACATTAGCCTGTGTAGCTGAGGAGAATGAATTTATATTAACCCCTCCCCTTTTGTAATAGCTATTATATGGAGAGTTTTTAGCTACTATTGTTAGTGCAGAAATAGGTGCAGTGCTCGTTCCTGTATTTATATTCAATCCTGTTAAGCTATCTGTCTGCGTGCCCCCAATCACTATGCTTTGTCCAATAGTCCCTGCGTCTGCAGAATTACCGATAGTTGTTGTCACCCCAACCCCACTCGTATCCGTAATACTATCCCCCCAAGTCAATCCTCCGCCACCATTATCATCAACGTATTTCTTATTTGCAATCCCTGCGTCTGTTGTTGGTGCCGCACTTGTTTCTAGTTCTGTGCCGTCTCCAATAATTCCATCAAAAACTCCCGTACCAATATCTAGGTTGTCATTGTCAATTAGTGGCTTAATGGTTTCTGTATCACTGTTTCTACCAAAAGGACTTGAATCACTTGAGCTTGGCGTTGCTGTGTCTATATCCCATTTAGCTCCTAATTTAGAAGTTACTGAGGCTCTTTCGTCTGCTGTTAATGTATCAGAAAAAGCCCATACTTCCCCAATTTCTCCCATAAAGTCTGCTCCAACCAAATCGCTTGCTCCTATTAAAAGGTCTGCTGTACCTGACGGAATAGTTGCAACATCATAGCTTGAAGTTCCCATTAAGAACCCATTTTTATAAGCTGTCGCTCTTTCACCTGGCACCCATTCTATTTGTAGTATCTGCCACTCGCCATAATTAGAAGAATAATTAACTGTTGCTTCATTGCCACTAGAATCTAAATTACTGTAAATTGTTATATTATTTGTGTAAAACCTCCATTCTCTTTGAGGTGTAGCGTCATAATACTTTGACATTATTGCGTCACCTGTGTTATCAGCTTTCACTACCGCAATAATTGTCATTCCTCTTCCTGCTGTATTGCTGTTAATGTCATTATCCCCAAAACTAAGAGGAGTATTATTAGTATCCCATTGTGCTGTGCTTAATCCGTTTTGCGAGGCTGTAAGATAATTAACTCCTGTAACCGAAGACGGTGTACCATTCCAAGAATTTACACTATCTACTACTTGCGTGATGTGATTGCTTCCGTCAGTTGTTACTGAACTTGCGTCAGAGAAATCAACATGAAAACTTGGATTGTCGATACTATCAATATCAATATTAAAACTTGTATTATGTGAGGCGATAATAATTCCTTCTCCTCCTACTCTTTCAAGAATGATATATCCACCCGGATAAATGACTCTTTCTTGTGTAGAACCTCCCCAAGTTGCTCCGTTTGGGTCAAGTATGAAGTTTTTAGTTGTTCCTGCATTCACAAAAGTCTTAGTTGCTCCACTTGGAACATCTGCAAAATATGCTGTGTTAAGTGTCGCTGTTATATCTATTGTTGATGAATTAGCACTTAATATTCCAAACTCCCAACTTTCAGTTTCATCATAATCAGCTGTAATGTTGATTAGCTTTTTAATGATATTACCGCTCATCTGTAAATCTCCATTACTAGGACTGTTCACATATGAATATGTACCGTCTCCATTAATATTATCCTCTGCTACTATATCGTCAAAATGTGAGTATAGTGTCTCTGTAGCGTTGATGTTCCCGATGTAATCATCCCCAAATCCTACAACTTCTATATTATTAGATGTTGAATGGATATGTCCGCCCCCTGAACCTGCTAGATGATAAGCTTGTCCGTAT
>JAOZMU010000354.1 GCA_029934165.1 Bacteroidales bacterium | reverse complement strand
TTCCTATTGTTTTTGCAGGAAAAGAACCGTTTGTAACTTTGGTTGACGAAAAAAAAGCAAGTGAATTGACTTTTGTATAATCTAATTTTTGCGAAACTTCTTGCCTGTTTATTAGTAACTTACGTTTAAAAAAGTGAAATTTTTTATAGAAATGATTACACAAATGAAATAATCAACATAATAGTATAATTAAATTTACATGGAAAGAATATGATTAATTCTACTTATCAAGACATTACCCAGCAACAAAAAGCCCTTGATGCACTGAAAACCAGCGAACAAACATTTCGTATGCTTGTCGAAAATATTGACGACATTTTCTGGATTTACAATTCCACGGATAAAGAAATGAAATATGTTGGTCCGCAGGAAAACAAAATCATGGATAGCAAAGTTCAAGATTTATTTACTAATTATGAGTCTTTCATTGCGCGCATTCATCCAGCGGATAAGAAAATAATTCATGCTGGCGTATTGAAAATATTGGCGGGAAAAAAAGTCAATATCGAATATCGAATGTTCTCTAGCGATAACGTTATATGGTTACTATTGAGGTCGTTTGGGCAGTATGAGAGTAGCAATGACAAAAATCTGATTTTTGGGTTAATATCTGACATAACGGAGAAAAAACAAAACGAAAGAAATGTACTGAAAGCTATTTTGGAAACCGAAAGCCGTGAACGCGAAAAATTTGCAAAAGAGCTTCACGATGCGCTTGGAGCAACACTTTCGGCGATTAAAATGTCGTTAGAAAGACTCAATGCTACCGATTTGAACCAAGGAAAACGTGGGTTTTATTCGGAACACGCCTTGACGCTTATAGTTCAGGCTGTTAACACCTCGCGAGAAATTTCTAATAACCTAAAACCACACACGTTAGGCAATTTTGGATTAATCGCATCTATCGAGCAACTTTGCGAAAATATTAACAAGTTAGATGGCATTTATGTTTCTTTTAATTATAATGATAGCAAAATTCACTTAGACGATGAAATCGAATTGTCTATTTATCGTATTCTGAATGAGTTAGTGAACAACTCTCTAAAATATTCGCGGGCAAAAAAAGCTCATATCGAAGTGAAATTAGAAAACAATAAATTATCACTTAACTATAAAGATAACGGAAAAGGTTTTGACCCAAAAAAAGCAATTTCTGAGCGTGGAAGTGGGCTAAAAAATGTAATTTCGCGTGTCAAAGCTTTTGGTGGCGAGATAGAAATCAAGAGCAAAATAAACGAAGGAATGCAGACTATGATAGAAATAAGCACATAGTGTTATTTAATTAGGAATTGTATATAGCTTATATTCAAGTTAATAACACCACGAAAAAGTATCAATTATCTTTGTGCATCTATCAGACGTAAGCCAATTTTTTAATTCTTAATTTTTAATTCCTAATTCAATGAAAAAAGTAATTTTAGTAGATGACCAACCAACCTATCGTTTTTCGTTGCGAAATATTCTTGAAGACGCTGGCGATGTAGAAATAATTGGCGAAGCTTCGGACGGAGTAGATTTTATCGAATTGATGCGCCATCTGAAACCGGATATCGTTTTCATAGATATTGAGATGCCACGCATGAATGGTATCGAAGCCACGAAAATTGCGCTTCGTGTATTCCCCGATTTGGTAATTATTGGGCTTTCTATGTACGATAACCAAAACTATATAAATCAGCTAATTGAGGCAGGTGCGCGAGGCTATTTATTGAAAATGAGCAATAATTTTAATTTGTTTCGTCATATTTTACAAAGTCCTAAAAGCGAAGTTTTTTACTCGGATGGCATTTCATATCAGCCACGCATCAACTGTTTGGGTAAAAAAGTTATTGCAATTGTTGACGATTTTGAAACGACAACCTTTACTATTGAGTTTGCGCTGAAAAATGCAGGCTACGATGTGCTGAAAGCAATAACACCTGATGATGTGTTGAAGTATTTTGACGGACGTAAGATAGATATGCTAATCTCAGATTATCAGATGCCTAAAATGCTTGGACATGAGCTTGTTGCAAAAATTAAAGCAATGCCGGCTTATGAGAATTTGCCTGTTTTGATGTTAAGCTCCGAAAAAAACGATGATAAACGCGAACTATCACGCAAGGCTGGTGCATTTGGCTGGATACAAAAGCCTTACGACCTAAAGCGATTTTTAAAAATAATAGAAAAAACTCTACAATAAGCACTGTTTGTCTTTATTTTCAAGGTGAAATTTCAGAACAAATTTACAAAACTATTTATGATTTTTCAGGAAAAATTTATCGAAGATGCTACCGAATTACTGATAAAACTGGAGCAAACTATTCTTGAGTTGGAGCAAAACCAAACAAACAGCAAATTTATCGAAGAGATTTTTCGCGGAATGCACACCCTAAAAGGCACTGCTGGAATGTATGGTTTTGATGAAATGGGTAAACTTACGCATCGACTAGAAAATATTTACGATTTGCTGCGAAACGGACGTATGCCGATAAGCAAGGAAATTCTCGATTTGACCTTGAAATCTGTCGATTTGCTGAACAAATCCCTAAAAACCTCTACCGAAATAGATTACACTGATGATTATTTGTCGAAATACGAACATATCAACAAAATACTCAACAAGGCTACAATCAATGTTTTCGATGGCGACCAACGCGAAATTGATGACATCTCGGCGCAAACCACCGGAATGCGAACTTGGCTAATTGTTGTAAAACCAACAGAAAATTTTAAAAAACGTGGAATAAAAATGCACGTTGTTTTCAATGAGCTAACGGAAGCTGGCGAAATACAAATATTCAATCGGTACGAAAAACAAAGCCAAGGTGCTGGTGTCTATTGGGAAATTATTCTTGCCAGTAAACTACCTCATATAGAGATAGATGACATACTTATGTTTATTAATGATATTACAGAAGTGCATCAAATTGCTGAGGAAAATATTTTTCTGATTGAAACATTTGCTGCCAAAATAGAAGAAATGTCAATAAAAAATAGCATAAATAAGGAAGATTTAGTGCTTTTTATCGAACAAACCAAAGCTAATGAAGACACAAAAAAAACAATCCCCAAGATAGAGAGCAGAATCACAGAAAACATCAAAGTTTCTGCCGAAAAGCTTGATGAACAAATGATATTACTTAGCGAGCTTGTTACAACAAAGGCAGAAATACAGTTGCTTGTGCAACAAATGGGTTATAAAAACCTGACAAAAGTTACCGAAAAATTAGAGAAAATAACTCGTAGATTCCGAAAAAACATCTTTAAAATTAGACTTATACCACTGGGAACCTTGCAATTGCGTTTTGATAGGTTGATACGCGACCTCTCAACACAGCTGGGAAAAAATGTCGAGCTAAAAACCGAAGGAATGCACACCGAGCTTGATAAAACAATAATCGACAGCCTCGAAAGTCCACTGATGCACCTTGTCCGCAATTGTCTCGACCACGGAATCGAAGCTCCCGAAATACGAAAAATGCGCAATAAACCCGGAAAAGGAACTATCTGGCTAACAGCGCGGCAAGCTGCAACAAATGTTTTTATAACGGTACGTGACGATGGAGAAGGTATTAACACAGAACAAATTATAAAGAAAGCTATACAGAAAGGTATTATTCATAAAAGCGAAAAACTGACCCAAACGGAAATCCATAAGCTGATATTCAAGGCTGGCTTTTCGACCGCCCAAAACCTGACAGAAATTTCAGGGCGTGGTGTTGGAATGGATGTCGTGCGACAAACAATAAATAGCTTACGAGGAACTATCGAAATAAATTCGACAAAAGGCGAGGGCGCATCTTTTACAATAAAACTACCGCTAACTCTTTCAATCATAGATACTATGCTAGTCCGAGTGGAGTCAATGTTTTATTCAATTCCGTTGGCAGCCATAATAAAATGCACCGAAATAAAAACTATCGAGCTTGATGCCTCTGATAACGAGCATATTAAAATTAAAAATGAATTGCTGCCATATTTAATTGTCAGCAAACGTCTTAACATTGAGCATAATAAGAATACTACAAAACCAGAAAATATGAAAATAGTTGTGGTACACAACGCTTCAAAAAAAATTGCACTGGTAGTTGACGAGGTTATCGGCGAGCACCAAGCTGTCCTAAAACCTTTGGGCGAATATTTCAAAGAACAACAATATTTATCTGGAGCAACTCAACTTGCCGATGGAAGTATTGCATTGGTGTTAGACGTTATGCGATTACAACCAGAAAAACAAATATAATGTTAAATACCGAACCTGCTTTGGAATGATTTGAATAGAAAATTTTAGATAGTTCCTACATAAGAGTGTTGTTTTAATAAATTTTACTCTATTACTGAAAATTCGAAAAAGCTATTAAGAAAAACTCTTCCGATTTTTCAATTAAATTGGAAATTTTACTAACCTACCCTGTCTTATAACTTGTTGATAATTATACCAAAATGTTATGCAAGGACTACCAAAATGTATCTTTACAAAAAAATGAATAAATATCAAAAAATGAACCCAAAAAAAGTAATACGCAAAGGCAGTTCCGATTTTAAAACAAT
>JAOZMU010000353.1:3245-4542 GCA_029934165.1 Bacteroidales bacterium | reverse complement strand
TTGCATCTGCAACAACTTGATACTCAAGGTGTTATTGAAGTCAGAAACTTGAGATTGTTACTATCTATTAATACAATATCCTCATAAAAAGAGCTTTCAACATATAAATATTCAGATTTATTGCTCTTGTGTATATTGCCAACTTCATTTATTGGAATACCTGGTATTATGTGTCTATTCTTAGTCATATCACGAGCTGGGTATGTCCATGTATTTTCAACTGTATTAATAATGATACTTCGCAAAGAATTTTCTGGATTTTCTTCGGTAAATGGTGCGTTAGGGTCGTATATGAAAATAATTTGTTCGTTTGAATTTTCAGGATTTATCTCTATTTTGTACGGAACAACAGCGTGTCCCCACGAAATATCATCTGCACCTTCATCGTCAGTTGTATAGTCATAAAAACAGAGAACAGAATTGTTGTTTGGGGTGTTAAATCCATTCCTTATTGCTTCTAATGTTTCAGATGGGGTAAAATCCCAAACATCGCTTCGATGATTTTGTATTTCACCTCTTCCTTGAAATTCCTGATACCTCTGAATAAAAAATCTAACATCATCGTCAAGTTCTACATCAGTAACATTGTTACTGCCAGAAAAAAAACCATTCAATTCTAAAATATCATTATAAAATAACAAAGAAGAGAAAGAAAATCCCCAACAACCACCACGGTATGTACGCGTTGGTGGATTTTCTAAATCCTCTAATATAGACCAATTTCGTTCTAATACTGCTGGGTCTCTATCACTAAAAACATCAGAATATATCTCCCAAGTAGGATAAGCTCGTTCGCATCTTGAAAGCTCTGAATTTTCTTCATTTACCCACCATGTTCTAGTAATATCCTCTTCACAATCAGCTTCATTATCAAATTCAGTTATGATGAAGTCAGGCCAAATGTTAGTTATTCTATTCGAAAAATTATATCCATTGGGATTAGGTCTAAATCCTATGTCAGAAATACAATTGTTTATTGTTGTTTGATTTTGCTCGCCACAAGAATTTGTGACCGTGAGAGAAACATTATAATTGCCACCATTTGCATAAACGTGTGAAGGATTTTGTAAGGAATTTGTATTTCCATCTCCAAAATTCCAATTCCAATTAGAAATTGTTTGTCCCATTCCTGCTTGAGATTTATCTGTAAATTGATAAACTAATGATAAATTACCAGGGTTTTCTACCTCAAAACCCACTGTTGGAATTGGGCAATTTCCTGCTTGTGTTATTGTCAAAGTTCTATTTGACACTCCACTTCCTGAAACTGTAATCGTAGCACTACGTGAGCTACTTG
>JAOZMU010000353.1:0-3145 GCA_029934165.1 Bacteroidales bacterium | reverse complement strand
ATCGTTGCCAGAACTTGAATTTACATTTAAAGTTCCTGATGGATTAATGCTTAAAGTTGGGATTGGTGTAGATGCTGCTTGTGTTATTGTCAAAGTGCTATTTGACACTCCACTTCCTGAAACTGTAATCGTAGCACTACGTGAGCTACTTGTAGATGTATTGGCAGTATAACTATAATCAATTGGCCCATTATTGCTTCCGCTACTTCCTGATGTAACTGAAAGCCAACTTTGATTTGACGATGCTGTCCAACTAACATTTGATGTTACAGCAATATCATCGTTGCCAGAACTTGAATTTACATTTAAAGTTCCTGATGGATTAATGCTTAAATTATAATTTACAACCGTTTTTGTTATTGTGACATGACCAGCATAATATTGTCCTCCGCCATCAGAAAACAAGTATGCATAAAAGGAATTACCACCTTCAAATAAAGTTGTTCCTACTTCTACATCTACAGAATACACACCTGATGAGTAATTTACACAGATTGGAACACCTTCTGTTGCGTCATATATAACGGCTTTCCCCCCAGAGCCAAATAAACCACCATCACATTTTTTAATTCCAAAAGTAACAGTGTTATAACTTGTGTTATGCGAATTAATTCTAGCTTTCACTACTCCCCCTGTATAATAATCAGAGCCGCCAGCATTTTGACAGTTGTTTTGACCATAAACACCAAAGGAAATTGCTCTATTGTTGTATAGCCCAGCGATAGTCATTTTATTTTTTTTCGTTTTCGCAAATTGAATTGCCTCATTATAAATTTGCGTATTTGTGTCTGGGTGATTGAATTTTATTCTGTCGTTTAACAAAAGATATGTAATCAATTTTACCGAATCACTTTGTGTGGTGCGAATCACATTCTTCAAACTATCAATCTCCGCATTCTGCCCCAAAGACAAACTCGCCAAATAGCTTAATATCACTGCTATTAGTAATGCTTTTTTCATAATTCTAATTTTAAGATTTGGGTGTATTTTTGATTTGTAAAACAGTTCAGTCTGTAAATAATTCATTATAAGGTCTAAGACCCAATTAGTGTTGCTTACGCAATTCTGTAAAACTCGAACTATCTGCAAATTACAGACATGCAAATAAGTAAAAACTTTTGTATGAGTGCTTATATGCAAAATTGGGATATTTTTTATTTTTGTAAAAATACTTAAAAAATTTTGTTTTATGGCAACTATAGAAATAATTATTAGAGATGACAATGGCAATATCGTGAATAACAATAATGATTTCATATATGATTTTGATATTGTAACAGAACGTTTTTCAGAGATTGAGGGAGCAGTAGAGGAATTTCGTTTGAGAAGTTTACCTGAAATTACGAAATCTATACTTGAGAAAAATCAAGAAATTATAACGATTTTTGTTGAAATTACAATTTGTTGATTTTCATAATAATTCAGGTTCAATAATTAAAATTAGGTTCTTCCTTAAATCTGCAAGTCTTTTTATAAGTAATTGAATTTCAATGATTAAAATCTATTTTATTTCACCTGTTTATGTGAAACAAAATAGATACAAATACTTAAAAGTAAAAGGATTACAAAAAGACCTTCGGATTTAAGGTTCTTTATAAGATTGTGTGGGTAGTATAGAATTTGTTCACAATGGAGAAGTCCAAATCTCCCGTTAAAATATATATAATTACCTTGCTTGTAGCGGAGCGACCAAACTCCTTGAAAGTAAAACAAACACCCCTGAAAATTTCTTGAATATTGTTTTGGTCTTTATGCTGTAACTTGAACCGGTTTTAAATTTCATGTTGCAAATAAACAGATAAATACGGCAGGCTGTTAGACGTAAATTCGGTGGTTTGTAAAATCACCGAGTTTTCGGGGTATAACTTTTGTTGAAATTTGGAATATTTTTATGGAAAATTAAGGTCAAAATTTTATTTGACATTATTTTATCGTAATAAAACAATGAGCTATGCCTGAAATAAGTAGATTTTTACGGAATACGAATATTTATGTTTTTCAGAGAACATAATCCACCTCATTTTCAAGTGATAGATAAAGCCAAGTTCTGAGACAGATTTGGTTTTGTATTTCATTCAAATTAGTATAACTTGCGCACAAGTATAAATATTCGGCAAAGTAGTTTATTGGCAATCGGGCAATAACACCATTAAATCAGGCAGTTAGAGAGATAGATAAAATGGTTTATGAATTATATGAGCTTACACCCGAAGAAATAGAAATAGTAGAAAACTCAACAAAATAAAATATGAAAAACGAATTAGATAAGCATAAGGCAAACAGCATATTTGAGCAAATAAAGCGAACCGATGAACATGGCAACGAATACTGGAATTCGCGTGAATTTGCCAAAGCCATAGAATATACCGACTACCGAAACTTTTTGAAAGTAGTAGAAAAAGCCATAGAAGCCTGTGCCAAAAGTGGTTACAACCCCGATAACCATATCGTTGAGTTCAACGATATGGTCGAGATTGGCTCAGGAGCAAAACGGTCTGCAAAGAGCTTAAAACTATCTCGTTACACTTGTTATTTGATTGTACAGAATGCTGACCCGAGCAAAGAAGTAGTAGCACAAGGTCAAACCTATTTTGCCGTACAAACACGTTTGCAGGAAATTCAGCAAATGAACGAGTACAACGCCTTACGAACAGAAGATGAAAAGCGGCTTTTCTTACGAACAGAACTTAAAAGACATAATACACAACTTGCCAAAGCAGCACACGATGCCGGTGTTTTAACAAATCTTGATTATGCTATATTTCAAAATCATGGTTACAAAGGGTTGTACGGTGGATTAGACGCAAAAAGAATACACGCAAAAAAAGGATTAAAGAAAAGTCAGAAAATCCTTGACCACATTGGCAGTACCGAACTTGCAGCCAACTTGTTCCGTGCCACCCAAACCGAAGAAAAATTAAGACGTGAAAACATTAAAGGGAAACACAAAGCCAATCAAACGCATTACGAAGTAGGTAAAAAAGTACGACAAACCATCGAAGAATTAGGCGGAACAATGCCTGAAAATCTACCTGCAATAGATAGTATCAAAAAAGCAGAAAGGCGTTTAAAATCATAAAAAAGAAACGTTTAGTAAAATGAATTTAATAAAGTAATCCATTAAAATTCCTAACTAAAACTAAAT
>JAOZMU010000352.1 GCA_029934165.1 Bacteroidales bacterium | reverse complement strand
ATTCTTTTGTATGGTCGCCAAACAACGAAACAACAGAAGATTTAACAAATCTTTCGGAAGGAAATTACAGCGTTTTCGTAACCGATAACATAACAGGCTGCACCCAAACTGCCGATTTTGAAGTAAAAGGCATTCCTTGCGGAAACAAACAGGCAAACAATTGGTATTTTGGTCAAAATGCTGGAATAACTTTTAATACATCTGATGGTGAGCCAGTTGCGCTGACAAATTCGGCAATGAATACGCAAGAGGGAGTATCAACTATCAGCGATAAGTACGGAAACTTGCTTTTTTATACCGACGGAATAGACGTTTGGAATGCACAGCATGAAATAATGTTAGATGGCAATGATATTGCAGGGCATAATTCTTCCATACAAAGTTCTTTGATAGTGCAAAAACCGGGTAGTAATACACTTTTTTATATTTTCACAACTAACTATGGTTTATCGGGTAATGGATTTAGATATTCTATTGTAAATATGAGTCTTGATAATGGAAAAGGGGGCATACAAACTAAAAATGAACTATTAATTAGTCATACCGCAGAAAAAGTTACAGCCACTTTACATTCCAATGGTTCTTCAGTTTGGATATTGGCGCAAAAATATAACACAAATGAATTTCATGCTTTCTTATTAGATGAAATTGGTATTAATACAACAGCAGTTGTCAGTTCGCAAGGAACGGTGATTGACAATACTGGCTTATGTGCAGGTGAGTTACGTTTTTCGCAAGACGGCACAAAAATAGCCTCTGCTTTATACGGTTTCACTACTGAAAATGCTTTAGAAACTTTTAATTTTAACAAAACTACTGGTATTGTTTCAGCACCAATTTTTAGTATTGATATGTATCAAGCCTATGGTGCTGAATTTTCTGCATCGGGTAGATATTTGTATGTAACGCAAGTAAACAATTTATTTCAATACGATATGTTTGCTGGCAGTGAAGCCGATATTATAAATTCAAAACAAGTCATTGTTTCTGATTTACTCTCAGGAGGATTTACTCAAATGATTGGTTCACTGCATCTTGGACCCAACGGTAAAATTTATTGTGCTTTATCACAAACTAATTTCATAAGCGTAATTAACAATCCAGAAGTGGCAGGTGTAGCTTGTAATTTTGTAGAACAAGGAGTAAATTTGGGTACTAAAGTTAGTCGTTATGGATTACAAAATATTCCTACATACATTTTTAAACGTGCCGATTATTCTTTCGCAAACCTTTGTGAAACAAACGAAACCCAGTTCACTTTAATAGACAATAACACCGATATTCAAACCATAAACTGGGAATTTACTTACCCAAGTGCAACTTCCGAAGAAAACAATCCAACACATATTTTTGATGTGATTGGCAATTACCAAGTAAAAATGAATATTACATCGGTTTGTTTTGATGATTATACGGTAGAAAAAACTGTAACAATAAACCCAAAACCAGAGATAGCAGGCGTTATAACTCACGATGAAACAGAAAGCGGAAACGGAGCAATAGACCTCACAATTAGCACAGGCTCAGGAGATTATTCTTTTGTATGGTCGCCAAACAACGAAACAACAGAAGATTTAACAAATCTTTCGGAAGGAAATTACAGCGTTTTCGTAACAGATAACATAACAGGCTGCACACAAACTGCCAATTTTGAAGTAAAAGGCATTCCTTGCGAAAATAGACAAAACTATATATGGTATTTTGGAGATAAAGCAGGGCTTGATTTTAACACCGAACCACCAACGGTATTAACTGACGGACAAATAGATACACAAGAAGGTTGTGCAAGTATTGCCGATAGATTTGGAAATTTGTTGTTTTATACTGACGGGATTTCTGTTTGGGATAAAAATCACGACATAATGTTAAATGGCTACGAATTACTGGGGCATTCTTCTTCAACCCAATCGGCAATGATAATTCAAAAGCCAGGAAGTAATAATTTATATTATATTTTTACGATAGATGCCTCAACTGGAGCAGCTGCTAATGGCTTGCGATATAATATAGTTGATATTACTGAAAATGGGGGTTTAGGAGAAGTTATTGAAAAAAACAGCATATTACAAAATTCTCTTTGCGAAAAACTAACCGCAACAAGACATTCAAACGGAATAGATTATTGGATAGTAGGACACGAATATAATTCTAATAAATTCTTTGCATTTTGCTTGACTTCAATAGGACTTTCGGCAGGGATTGAATCAAATGTAGGACAGGTTACACCAACCGTTAGTAATCTGGGACAGATGAAGTTATCGCCTTCGGGAAATAAATTGGCAGTTGGGTACACCGAGGGCTTAGAAGTTTTTAATTTTGATAATTCTACTGGAATACTGACTATGTTGTTGAAGAAAAATTCTGAGCAAATTTACGGGTTAGAATTTTCATCTAACGGACAATTTTTATACACAAGTAATGCGGCTGATTTTAATGTTGCTCAATTTGATTTAGATGCAGGCGAGAGTCAAGATATTTTAAATTCAGAAATCGTAATAGGCACAACATCAGCCATGTCGGGAGCTTTGCAATTAGCCCCGAATGATAAAATATATATTGCAATGAGTTTTAATAACAAACTTTCGGTAATAAATAATCCTGATAAAGAAGGATTAAGTTCTGATTTTAATAATAATACAATCAGTTTAGAGGGTAGAGTTTCATCGCTTGGGTTACCAAATATGCTTAAATTTCTTAAAGCCGATTATTCTTTCGCAAACCTTTGTGAATCAGACGAAACACAGTTTACGTTAATCGACAATAACACCGATATTCAAACCATAAATTGGGAATTTACAGACCCAACGGCAGCCTCAACAGAAAACAATCCTGTTCATACTTTTGCTGGAGCAGGAAATTATCAAGTAAAAATGAATATTACATCGGCTTGTTTTAATGGTTATTCAATAGAAAAAACGGTAACAATAAACCCAAAACCAGAAATTGCCGGAACGGTAACAAACGAAACAAACGGTGGAGATGTAGCAATAGACCTCACAATTACCGAAGGCTCAGGCGATTATTCTTTCGTCTGGTCGCCAAACAACGAAACAACAGAAGATTTATCAAATCTTTCGGAAGGAAATTACAGCATTCTCGTAACAGATAACATAACAGGCTGCACACAAACTGCCGATTTTGAAGTAAGAGGCGTACCTTGCGGAAACAAACAGGCAAATAATTGGTATTTTGGAGATAAAGCCGGAATAACATTTAATACACCTGATGGCGAGCCAGTTGCCATTACAAATTCGGCAATGAATGCCTTTGAAGGTGCTTCAACATTTAGCGATGAAAATGGCGACTTGCTTTTTTACACTAACGGCATTACGGTTTGGAATAAAAATCATGTAGTTATGCAAAACGGTAACGGGCTATTGGGCGACCAATCATCAACTCAATCTTCACTTATAATAAAACAACCAGATAATCCAAATATTTACTATCTCTTTACATCTGATGCCGTGGGGACACCAGTTACAGGTCTTAATTATTCAATTATAGACATCTCACTCAATGCAGGTTTAGGAGCGATAACAACAAAAAATCATAATTTATCGGCAAATACAACAGAAAAACTTGCTGCCGTTATGCACTCTGATGGAAGTAGTATATGGATAGTTACGCATGAATATGCCAGTGAGAATTACGAAGTTTTTTTACTGAATGCGTCTGGTCTAAATGCAACAGCAATAGTAAGTTCTGTGGGAGAATATCACGGAGGAATTGGTTCGCAAGGAATGCTTCGCGCATCTCCAGACGGAAAACGACTTGCCAATGCCCACTCAGGAAGTTTTGGTAGTTCGATAGAACTATTTGATTTTGATAACACTACCGGTATAATTTCAAATCAAATAATTTTGGAACAAAGTTCTCTTTATGATGCCTATGGAATAGAATTTTCGCCAACAGGCAGATTTTTATATTCAGAACAAGGTTGGGGAGTTTTTCAATACGATTTGCAACACGAAACCGCAACAGAAATATTGACAACAGCCGTTAAAATTGGCGATGATAACAGCGTGGCAACATTACATCTTGCTCCAAACGGAAAAATATATGGAGCAAAATTCGAAAAGACTTCTCTTTGCGAAATAGAGTTCCCAGACCGCTTAGGAACTGCTTGTAACTACACCAACGATGCCGTTTCGCTTGCAGGAAAAACATCTTTTAACGGACTAAATAATATAGCCGGATTTTATTTTGCGAAAGCAGATTTTACTGCCGAAAATCTTTGCGAGAATAATACGACACAATTCTCGTTAATTGACAATAACACTGATATTCAAGCCATTAACTGGGAATTTACAGACCCAACGGCAGCCTCAACAGAAAACAATCCTGTTCATACTTTTTCAGGAGCAGGAAATTATCAAGTAAAATTGAATATTACATCGGCTTGTTTAGATAATTATACAATAGAAAAAACTGTTACCGTCAATTCTTTACCAGCAATAAATTTAGGCGATGATATTTCTGCTTGCGAAAACGAAAATATAACACTTGATGCCGGAGCAGGTTTTGCAAGTTATTTGTGGTCTGATAATTCAATTGGGC
>JAOZMU010000351.1 GCA_029934165.1 Bacteroidales bacterium | reverse complement strand
AATTAACAACTTAGGTTAATAAAAAGCGTAAGAACTTTTGTAAGAGTACTTACCTCGAATTTACGAGCTTGTTGAAATTTTTGAAATTCGTAACATTTTTATATCTTTGCGAAAGTGGTGGGAGTAGTTTTTACGCTTTTTACGGACACAAAATCACGATAAATACTTAATACTTAGTAATTTAAGGGTTAGCTTATGGCTGATGTTTTTCATGTTTTGCTAAGTTGTTTTACTTAATAAAAAATAATAAAGACAAATTATGGGACAAATTGCAAATATTCAAGCGCGACAAATTCTCGATTCAAGAGGTAATCCAACTGTTGAGGTAGATGTTATCACAGACCGCGGTGTTTTAGGGCGTGCCGCTGTGCCTTCTGGAGCATCGACAGGAAAACACGAAGCTGTAGAACTTCGCGATGGCGACGACAAATGGTTTCTCGGAAAAGGCGTGCTAAAAGCCGTCAATAATGTCAATAAAATATTAAACGAAGAGCTACAAGGCTATTTTGTTACAGACCAAAATCTGATTGATGCTGCAATGATTGAGCTTGACGGAACGCCAAACAAAGCAAACCTTGGCGCAAATGCAATGCTTGGCGTATCGTTGGCGGTTGCGCGGGCGGCGGCGGCATCGTTTGGTTTGCCGTTGCACAAATATATTGGTGGCGTGAGCGCAAACACACTTCCGATTCCGATGATGAACATCTTAAACGGTGGTTCACATGCCGACAATAAGATTGATATTCAGGAGTTTATGGTTATGCCAACAGGAGCGACAACTTTCAGCGAAGCTCTACGTATGGGGACGGAAGTTTTCCATCATTTAAAAAGCGTTCTAAAATCGAAGGGACACTCGACAAATGTTGGCGATGAAGGCGGATTTGCACCAAACTTAGGCTCGAACGAAGAAGCCATCGAAGTTGTCCTTGAGGCTATCGGAAAGGCTGGATATACTGCTGGAAAAGATATGTTTATTGCTCTTGATGCGGCAGCTTCGGAATTTTATGATGAAGAGAAAAAATTATATCTTTTCGATTCTACTAAAGAAGAAAGAACGTCTTCGGAAATGGTTTCGTACTGGAAAGAATGGGCAAATAAATACCCAATTATTTCTATCGAAGACGGACTTGACGAAGATGACTGGACTGGTTGGGCAGAATTGAACAAAGCCATCGGACATAACACTCAGATTGTTGGCGACGATTTATTTGTTACTAACGTTGACCGTTTACAACGTGGTATCGACGAAAAAGCTGCAAACTCGATTCTTGTTAAAGTAAACCAAATTGGTACGCTTACAGAAACTATTGATGCTGTAAACCTTGCAACTCGCAACTCAATGACATCGGTTATTAGCCACCGTTCGGGCGAAACAGAAGATGTTACTATTGCAGAACTTGCTGTTGCTCTCAACGCAGGACAAATTAAAACAGGCTCGGCATCGCGCTCAGATAGAATTGCAAAATACAACCAATTATTACGCATCGAAGAAAATCTTGGCAGCATGGCTCGCTATCTTGGCAAAGATTTTAAATTTGTAAAATAGGTTAAATTATAAATTTTATAATCTATAAACAAGGCAGTTACATTAATTTGTAACTGCTTTTTTCTATTTTTATGTCATTTATTTAATATACATACAATTATAGAAATTGTATTATGTTTGTATTCAGATATTTAAACTGTTTTTACAAACAAAGAATGCACCCATTCTATTTGAGTTGACCTCATTAAATAAGGAAGCAGAAATAAATACATTACGCTTAATATTAAGTTATTGGTGTAGTGTAGTATCAAATAAATTTTGAGTAAATATGGCATGTGATTATTATAATTGTCGGGGTTGTTCAAATGAAACCATCGATGAAAAAAAGACAAATTGTTCGCCTTGGAGTTGCGATAAACTCTCTGTTTACGATTGGCTTAGCGATTTGCCAATGTCCGAAAATTCTTTCGATATTGTCGAAATAAGATTCAAAAATACGAGAAAGGATTTTTATAAAAATGTCAATAAATTAAACTTGGCAAAAGGCGATATTGTTGCAGTGGAAGCCTCGCCGGGACACGATATTGGAACTATTTCTTTGGTTGGCGACTTGGTGAAAACCCAGCTTACAAAAAGTAATACTCCGTTTAATATTGAGTTTAAGAAAATATACCGAAAAGCAAAACCTAATGATATTGAAAAGTGGCATCGTTCGATTTCGTTTGAAGACGAAATTATGTTCGAGGCTCGCCGAATTGCGTCTGACTTAAAACTTAGTATGAAGATTGGCGATGTTGAGTATCAGGGAGATAAGACAAAAGCTATTTTCTATTATATCGCCGAAGAGCGCGTGGATTTTCGGCAGCTTATCAAGATTCTTGCCGAGCGTTTTCGCATTCGTGTCGAGATGCGTCAAATAGGCGCACGTCAGGAAGCAGGGCGCATTGGCGGCATTGGCTCGTGTGGGCGCGAGCTGTGTTGCTCTACTTGGATAACAAATTTTGTTAGCGTTACTACAAATTCGGCGCGGTATCAGGAGTTGTCGCTAAACCCGCAAAAGCTTGCCGGACAGTGCGGTAAGCTAAAATGCTGTTTGAATTATGAATTGGATTGCTATATTGATGCACAAAAAGATTTTCCGCCAATCTCGCAAAGTTTACGCACGGAAAAAGGAGTGGCAATACACCAAAAAACGGATATTTACAAAAGAATAATGTGGTATTCATACGACAATGGCAATATGGCTACTGCTGTTCCTGTTCCTGTTGACCGAGTTCAGGAGATAATTAAATTGAATAAAAATGGTGAAAAAGTTTTCGATTTGATTGATAAATCGCGCCTTGTTATTGAGCTACCAAAACTCGATTACAAAAATGTTGTTGGTGAGGATAGTTTGACGCGTTTTGATAATGCTACACCAAAGAAAAAGAAGAAAAAGCGACGTAAAAAACCTGCAAATGCTCAGAGTCAACAGAAAACATCTGATAATGTGAAGAGTACGAATGACGAAAAAACGAAGCCAAAGCACAAGCCAAAAATAACACCGAAACTTTCGGAAGAAAATGAGCAAGAGCAAAAGCCACGCAAACGAAATTTCCGTCCCAAAAATAAGGCACGAAATAAACCTAAGCATAATTCACAAAAGCCTAACAATGAAAAACCTAAAGGAGATACTCCACAAAATTAGAACTATCGGAATTATACTTGTTTCGGTTTGTTGTTTGTGTTTTGGATGCAAAGATGGAATTTTTGAGGAATCGATTTCTATTTTGCAAACCGGCTGGAACAAAGATTCGCTGGCACACTTTCAAGTATCTGTTGATGAGGTTAATATTCCTTACGAAATTTGTTTTAACATAGAACATTCATCGGATTATCCGAAACGAAATTTGTGGCTTTACGTTACAACACAATCGCCAGATGGTATTGCACAGAAAGATACCGTGGAATTACTACTTGGCGATAAAAATGGATTCTGGTTTGGCAGTGGTTTTATGGGTAATTGGTCGTACGAAGCAGTATTTCGACAAGGAGTTTATTTTCCCAAAGCTGGCAAATATACTTTTCTGATTCAACAAGGAATGCGATACGATAATCTGCAAGGAATTGAATCAATAGGATTGATTATCAGGAAATTACATCAGGGCGAAAAAAGTCTTGATAATAAAAAATAGTTATGGGAAAGAATAAAATTACGCGCTTCGAGGAAATGGAAAACTTTGAAAGAGTTTTTCAGCCTACGATAAATGAAATACGAGGAACGGATTATTTCTTGAAACATAATTGGCGAAAAACAGTATTTAAAAACGACAATCCGATTATCCTTGAAGTTGGCTGTGGCAAAGGCGAATACACAACTGGTTTGGCGAAAATGTTTCCCGATAAAAATTTCATCGGCATAGACATAAAAGGAGCGCGAATGTGGCGTGGCGCGAAAACTATAAACGAAGAAAATTTGACAAATGCTGCTTTTCTTAGGACTAGGATGGAACTTATTCGCTCTTTTTTTGGCAAAGACGAAGTCGATGAAATATGGATAACTTTTCCAGACCCACAACCCAAAAAAGCGAACAATAGACTTTCGTCTGCAAAATTTTTGATGGAATATCAGAATTTTCTCAAAAACGAAGGCGTTGTTCACCTGAAAACAGATAGCCGAGAATTACACGATTACACTCTTGAAGTGCTGAAACAGAATGAGTTAGAAACTCTGCAAGCGACAAATAATTTATACGCTAACCATGTGAGCGATGTTCTTAATATAAAAACTTTTTATGAGCAATCATTCTTAGAGCAAGGAAAACCTATTACGTATATTCAACTAAAACTTCCTGCCAGCAAAGCATTAATTCATGTCGCCGATAAAGACGATAAATAATTTAAAACCCTGAATATTATGCAATTAATATTCAGATAGACAGGATATTAACAATATTTGTTGATTATTAATTCGTTGATTATAAGTGTTTTATAAATCACCATAAATTTATAACTATCTGTATATGCTGTCGTTATGAAAGCAAAAACTTGAGTTAAGGTCTAAGACTGGGGTGTTAATAATTAGCTATTTTTAGCTCTGTTAAATC
>JAOZMU010000350.1 GCA_029934165.1 Bacteroidales bacterium | reverse complement strand
ATTAGACTGATTTTCACGGATTTACATTTTTCACCAAAATCCGTTATAATAAGAATAATTTTAAATAGTCGTGTCAAAATTATCGAAAAACTCTTTAGATGCTATCGGCTTGAATATAAGCTATATACAACTTCTCATAAATAGCATTAAGAGCTTGGCTTTATTTATTAGTGAAATAATTCTCAAATGTTCTTTGTTTTTGGTATTTTAGGGCATTAAGATTTAGAATATGAGAGACACTGTTCACTTTATTTCTTAATAAGAAAACAATATGGTAACCAGCAAGTTACAATAGATAAATGCATAATAATCTAAAAATAACCTTTGGGACATATTATTAAATTTTTGACACATATACGATTACAAAAACCTCATTTAATAGAGTGAAGAATAAAGCACTACAACGAAACTGTAACTATCTGAATATCAACTTCATTTTTTTAATTTATAGCCTATAACAATGTGTATGACATTTTCAATGTATAAAAACACATTGCCCTAATAATCAATAGTTTAAACAATTTTTGTAAGTTTTGCAAGGTGTTGATTTACAGGTGTTTGCAAAACACAATTTAAAAATATCATACATATTACAATATGTATGACATTTCTAAATCGCAATTTACAAGTTGCTATAAATCAGCATTTTATGAAATTTGTAAAAACAAAGTAAAATGCTGAATATCAGCACAATCTATTTTTTTAATTTAAAAATGTCATACATATTGATATTATAGTTAAAACAAAGATTAAATTAACCTATACCACATATTTGCTGTTTGTTGCAGATTTACAATAAAATCGTAGATACCTGTCTCAATATTAAAAAGTGCATGGTATTTAGTTATTAAGGGGTAATTATTTACATTTATACTAAAGTGATTTTGGTTTCAGGATTTTAATTTTAGCTTTATTACTGATAAACAACCAATTACATTTTATGATAATCCGAAAACCTTTTTCACTTTAGTATAAACAGTATCATTCAGCAGAAAAAAACAGGACACACCTACGGTACTAATTTATTATTGGTTGTTTTACGTTTTTATTAACAAGACTGCCCTAATGGGCTTACAAAACATGTATAAAAACTTGTAAAAATACTCCGCAGGAGCAACCTGTTAATAGCAACTTTTTCTTGCCTAAATTACTAATTATCAGGCAAGAAATTTCATGAAACTTAGATATTAAACCTTATTTTATTCAAAATTCCATACACAAATTATCCAAAAAATGGGTTACATCAATATTATATGGAAATCTTTGCTCGTTGTTGCACTGACTGTTTTCGGTTGCAACTCTTTGCTTGCTCAGAATGCTATTTCTACCGAAAAAAACAGTGAGCTAACAAATTACGAACAAAGTGCTTCCAAGTTTAGGACGCAAGGAAATAAAAGTCAGGAAGCTCATTTCCTGAATAAAATTGGATATATATATTGGGAGTATGAGCATTTATCCAAAGCATTAGACTATTTCCAGCGTTCGTTAAAACTAAATGAGGAAACACAAAACAAAAACGGAGTTCGCGCACTCAGTAGTAACTTGGGCATGATTTGTTCTGATATGCAGAAATACAAAGAAGCCTTAGGCTATTTTTCTAATAGTGTAGCTATTTTACGAAAGACAGGAAAGAAAAACCGTATTTCTGCCGAGCTAGTCAACGTGGCTTTGGTGCATAAATACATGGGAAACCTCGACAAGGCAAACAAAGAACTTGAAGAAGCCGTTGCAATTGCCAACGAGACCGAAGATGTCCAGATGTTGAGTACATGTTATTTGATGATGCACGAAAATCACAAAGAGCTTGGTAATAAGGCAAAAGCAGCCGAATATTTTAATTTCTACTCGACATTTTATAAATTTGTTCAAGCCAAAGAGATAAAAAATATTAAGCAAGAATCGGCAATAAAAATTGCTCGTGAAAAGTTGGCAAAAGAAAAAAAACAACTTGAGTTGGATAAGAAAAGCTTTGAATTACAGGCAACTGTCGATTCGTTGGAGCTTATCGAAAAAGAAAATCGCGAGCGACAATTACGTATAAACCTGCTGAATAAAGAAAAAAAGCTGCAAGTAGTAATCTTGAAACAACGTGAAGCCGAGATTGCAAAACAAAAACAACAACAAAATTTTATCATCATTGGTTTGGTTGTAGTTTTACTTTTTGCGTTATTGATTTTAAGGCAGTATTCGGCTAAAAAACAGGCATTTAAGAAAGTTGCTGCACAAAATGTTATCCTCGAAGAGCAAAAATTTGAGATTGAAAAGAAAAACGTCCTTCTGGCAACAGCAAACGACGAATTGGAAGAAAAAAGCACCGAAATTGCCACCGCAAATAAGCTGCTCTCTAAGCAAAATAAGCAAATAACGGACAGTATCCAATATGCACGCAAGATTCAGGAGGCAATTTTGCCTTCGCGAAAAGCAATACGCGAGAATTTTCCAAAATCGTTTGTGTTTTATCGCCCGCGCGATATTGTTAGTGGCGACTTTTACTGGTTTTCGCGACGCGGAAAAAAACTTTTCATTGCAGCCGTCGATTGTACTGGGCACAGTGTTCCTGGCGCATTTATGTCGATGATTGGAAATACGTTACTTAACGAAATTATAAACGAGAAAAATATTTCAAAACCATCGGAAATATTGGAACGACTTAATATTGGAGTTGTTACAACACTGAAACAAGAAGAAGACTCTAATACTCAAGACGATGGAATGGATGTAACTTTATGCTGTATCGATTTGGAAGAGAGGAAAATGGAAATTGCCTCCGCAAATCACATTGTATATTTATTCAATGATGGTGATAGTCAGACTATTGAAGGCGACATTTTCTCAATCGGTGGAATGTTCTCTAATCGGGAAACAAAATTTACCAACAACGAGATTGCCATCGAATCGGGAATGACTTTTTATCTATTTTCCGACGGTTTCCAAGACCAGTTTGGAGGTCCCAAAAACAAAAAATACATGGCAAACCGTTTCCGTGAGCTTCTCGCCAATAACCAAAGTTTATCAATGAAAGCACAGCAAGAATTTCTGGATAAGGAATTTGACGAGTGGCGTGGTAAAAATCGTCAGATTGACGATGTACTTGTCATTGGTATTCGCCTCGACAATTTTCGACCTGTATAATGAAAATCTAATATCACATAACTTAATAAGTAAGTACTCATACAAAAGTTCTTACGCTTTTTATTAACATAAGTTGCTAATTCACAGCTTAGACGCGTCATAAAAAAATGGCTCATAGTAAGTTCTTCCGTGATAAATAATATGTTTATATCTTTGTCAACAATTTCTAAAAGACAAAGTTATGATTTTAATTTCAAATTTGATTGAAGATAGTAAATGTTTCGAGGTAATCAGAAAAAACGCTGGTTTTCAGGTAATGTTTTTTGCTGTCATTGTGAAAGTAAAAACATAGAGAAAAATGGTCATCACAGAAGCCAATCTTATCGGCAACTATATCATTGTAAGGATTGTAATAAGTATTTTGATGACTTAACAAATACTGTTTTTGAAGGTAGTCAGATAAATTAAAAATCATGGATTTTATGCTTGTATTTTATGGGTTTAAACCTATCCAACAGTCAAATAAGTCAGGAGTTAGACATCTCTTTGCCAACTATCAATAAAATGTGTAGTACATTGAGGGGTGGGATATAAAAAAACGCCCCCCAATTAGAGACTGAAGTAGAAATAGATGAATTATATATTATAGCCGGTCATAAGGGACAGCCTGAAAATGTAAAAAAGCGAATAGGGAGGCCAGAAGAAATAGACTAAAAGGGCTTGATGACGTGGTACATTAGAGACAGAGAAAGCCCCCATACTTGGCATGACACAACGTGGTGGCGAGGTGATAATAAAGATGTTGCCAAATGTACAACAAATCACAATTAAACTAATAATTCAGCAAGCCATAAAAGAAGACACCTTAATTTATACCGATGAATATTCCATATATTCCCGTTTAGAAAAATGGAAATATAAGCACAAGACAGTTAATCTCGGGAATGGAGAATATGCCAGAGATGAAGATGGTGATGGGTTTTATGAAGTCCATGTATACTAAAGTGATTTTGGTTTCAGGATTTTAATTTTAGCTTTATTACTGATAAACAACCAATTACATTTTATGATAATACGAAAACCTTTTTCACTTTAGTATAAATACACAAGAAGGGTTTTGGTCATTACTGTGTTCATGGATAAGATCACACCGAGGAATTGCTCAAAATAAATTACCGTTTTATCTGGGATTTTTTGAATTTATACACAACACAAAGAAGAGAGGCAAAAAGTTGCTTTATTCTTTAATTGACTGTATTTTACAAAAAGACAAAAGAACAATTGATGATGTTTTATCTTTTGAAAATATCACGGAAGAACTTATTATGAGCCAAAAACTAAATTGCTTCGATTTTACGTCCATATCTGAACACGAGCAAAAATCAAACTTTACAAGAGTTCTTAAACCTGTTTATGTTCTACCATAATCACAGACGTTTTAATGCTGGTGAAAGAAAAGAACATATACTAAAGTGAATTTGGTTTTCGGGTTTTTTCATTATACTTTAGTGGTAAAA
>JAOZMU010000349.1 GCA_029934165.1 Bacteroidales bacterium | reverse complement strand
AACGTTTGAAAATATATTAATTTAATCCGAAAACCAAATTCACTCCAGTATAATATTTTTACAATAAGGTAATAATGTTGAAATATAATACTGATGATATTTTACAAACCTCTAAATATTAAGCAATTGTGTAAAAGTTGGACGTTTGGATTTTTTTACGAAATCTATCTGTCTGAATCAGAGTAAAATAAAAATTCTTATTATAACGGATTTTGGTGAAATTACAATTTGTTGATTTTCAGTTTATTATATCGCAAATATTTTATTCAAAATTAGAAAAATCCGTGTTAATCGGTTAAATCTGTGTTACTATCATCGCATAAATTGGAACAGAGAATAACCGCCACGCACAAATTTCGTAGTATGTCGGTTATTTTGTATAACACCGTGTTTTTAGGTTCTAATACCTGTGTATAAAAAACCCGCCAAATTTAAAAATCTTACACTTTAAAATTTGTATTTTTGTTCAATTTAGTCTAACTTGCAATAAGTGTCCTGAAAAACGATTTTTTTTACTCGTGCAAGACACACGCAATAAGCACGTGGTGTTATTTATTGGCAAATGTATTATATTGATGTTCAAGCTAATAACATCTGCAAAAGTGTCGATTATCTTTACGCACCTATTTTGTGTACGCCAGATTGTCGAAAAAATGTTACGAAGCATCTTTTGGCGTGCTACTATTTTGGGGTGAATTTAGAAGTTTTGTAGAAGTTTTATTATTTTGCCCGCGAAATAAAAACGTGATATTTTCATTATTTACAAATAATTTTTTTGCAACTACTTATAAAACAGCACTATTATGAATATACCAAAAGATTTGAAGTACACAAAAGATCACGAATGGATTAAAGTTGACGGCAACGTTGCAACAGTTGGAATTACTGATTATGCGCAGGGCGAGCTTGGAGACATTGTTTTTGTCGAGGTTGAAACTGTTGGCGATACTCTTGAAAAAGAGGAGACTTTCGGGACAATCGAAGCTGTTAAAACGGTGTCTGATATGTACATGCCTCTTGGTGGCGAAATTGTTGAGCTGAACAAGCGTTTAGAAAATGAGCCTGAGCTTATTAATAAATCAGGATACGATGACGGTTGGATTATCAAGATTAAGATTGGCGATGCATCGGAAGTTGACGCTTTGTTAGATGCCGAAGCATACAAGGCGGCTATTAGCGAATAGTATTATTCCTTGTTACGTACATATTTATTTATGCCATGGTTTTATCGCTGTGGCATTTTTTTTAATTTTAAAAAGTAGTTCAATGTCTAAAATTGAATTAGAGGGCATGGAGTTTTATGCTTTTCATGGTTGTTATGCCGAGGAACGAAAAATTGGGACAAGATTTATTGTCAATTTGTTGCTCGAAGGAAATTTTGCAAATGCGGCAACAACAGATAATATCGAAGAGGCTGTTAATTATCAAGTTGCGTATGATATTGTGCAGAAGCAAATGGAAGTAACATCGCATTTGCTTGAAAATGTTTGCCAAAGAATTTTAGATGCTATCATGAATGAGTTTCATGATGTTAGGCTTGCAAAAGTGAAAGTCTCAAAGTGTAGCCCCTCGATGGGAGGAAAAATTGATAAAGTTAGCATTACAATGAGTAAGGTGAATTAAGGTCTAAGTAATGGAAAATTAATAATTTTGCTTACGCCTGATTTAGTTTTAGTTAGGAATTTTAATGGCTTACTTTATTAAATTCATTTTACTAAGACCTATTTTTTATGAAACGTTTAAGCTGTGAATTAACAACTTAGGTTAATAAAAAGTGTAACAACTTTTGTAAAAGTACTTACGTAGTGTCTGCCTAAAGTCCATTAAATCGCGAAGCGATGATTTATTGTTAGCCTACGATGATAATCGTGGGTTGATAATGAGGAAATTACAGAAATGCCTTTCGGTACGATCAATAAAATTGCGGACTTTATTGACGGACTTGAAAATAAAAAAGGCGAAACTTTTCAGTTTCGCCTTTTTTTGGTCAATGCACAACTTCTATTATTGCAAACGGTTGGTTGTTATTTCGGTTGGTTGAATTATTTTGTCGGTTGCCTCTGTGTTTACAGCTAAATCTGTTGCTTGTCGTTCTTTTGGCTCGACAATAGTGATGGCTGTCTCAACGGTGGCTGGTTGCTCGCCTTCTGCCTGATTTACAGTTATTTCGATAGTGTTTTTATCTGTAACATCAGCTGTCGGAACATCGTCCATGTCGATTGCAATACTTGGTGCGATAACTAATGCAACTACCGACATGAGTTTTAGTAGTATGTTCAAAGATGGTCCTGATGTGTCTTTGAATGGGTCGCCAACGGTGTCGCCAACTACGGCAGCTTTGTGTACATCTGAGCCTTTTCCGTATTCTTCGCCATCGATTTCGACACCTTCTTCAATCATTTTTTTTGCGTTATCCCATGCACCACCGGCATTGGATTGGAAGATAGCCATAAGTACCCCCGCAGATGTTACTCCAGCAAGTAATCCGCCAAGCACTTCTGCTCCGCCAACGTAACCTACTACCGTAGGGACAATTATTGCAAGAAGTCCCGGTAATACCATTTCTCTAAGAGAAGAGTTTGTCGAGATTTCGACACATTTATCATATTCGGCAGCTCCATCGGCAGCGTCTAAAATAGCTTGTTCTTCGGCTGTTACGTTGCTAACATCTCCATCGTGGCGACGCATAACTTCGAGAGCATTTTTTAGTGGTTCGATGTCTCTGAACTGACGACGAACTTCGTCAATCATTGCGCGAGCTGCACGCCCAACGGCACCCATTGCCATAGCAGAAAATAGGAACGGAAGCATTGCTCCGACAAATAATCCTGCGATGATGTTTGGTTGGGAAATGTCGATAGTTTCGACGTTGGCTTGCTGCATAAATGCCGAGAAAAGAGCAAGTGCTGTAAGTGCGGCAGAAGCAATGGCAAAACCTTTGCCTACGGCTGCTGTTGTGTTTCCGACTGCGTCTAGTTTATCGGTGCGTTGTCGAACTTCGCTTTCTAATTCTGACATTTCTGCAATACCGCCAGCATTGTCAGCAATTGGTCCGTAAGCATCAATAGCAAGCTGAATACCAGTGTTTGCAAGCATTCCGACTGCTGCAATAGCAATACCGTAAAGTCCCGCAAAATAATAAGCACCCATTATTGCACCAGCAATAACCAAAATAGGAAAAGCTGTCGATTTCATTCCAACCTCAAGACCACCGATGATGTTTGTTGCTGGTCCTGTCATAGATTTATCTACGATAGAATTGACTGGTTTTTTGTTTGTTGCAGTATAATATTCGGTAATTTTACCTACCAATAAACCTGAAACTAAACCAATGATTGTTGCCCAAAAAACCCCGTTTGAGTGGAATGTGTTACTATTTGTATGCCACGTTTCGGGAAGCATATTTGTTATAAGGAAATAGGAAGCTCCAACCATGAGTGCGGCAGCAACAAATTCGCCTGTGTTTAAGGCTGTCTGTGGGTTTCCGCCTTCTTTTGTGCGAACAAATAATGCACCAATGATAGAAGTTACGATACCAACAGCGGCAAGAGATAGCGGAAGAAGTACCGGGCCGAGTTCAAATGTTTCTTTGACAGCATCGGCTCCAATAAAAGCTGCTCCGAGAACCATTGATGCTAAAATAGACCCAACGAAAGACTCGAAAAGGTCTGCGCCCATTCCGGCAACATCGCCTACGTTGTCTCCAACATTGTCTGCAATAGTTGCTGGGTTAAGTGGGTGGTCTTCAGGTATTCCGGCTTCGACTTTCCCAACAAGGTCGGCTCCAACATCGGCAGCTTTTGTGTAGATACCACCACCTACACGAGCAAAAAGAGCGATGGAAGATGCGCCAAGAGAAAAACCAGAAATAACGTTGAGAACCATTGTCATACCCCAAGCTTCGCCAATAAAATAATTATAAACGAGGAATAAAACACCAAGTCCTAAAACACCAAGTCCGACAACGCTAAGTCCCATAACAGCACCACCGTTGAAAGCAACTTCAAGAGCTTTGTTGAGAGATGTTCGGGCTGCGTTTGTTGTGCGTACATTTGCGCGTGTTGCAATACGCATGCCTAAGTATCCTGCAAGCCCAGAGAGCAACGCACCAACAACAAACGAAAGTGCTACAAAAGCATTAGATGTTGTTTCGTTTGCTCCTTTGAACATCAACAAAACGGCTACCGATGCAACAAAGATAGATAGTATTTTGTATTCTGCTTTTAAAAAAGCCATTGCTCCACTTGAAATGTGGTCGCCAATTGTTTTCATTTTCTCTGTTCCGATGTCTTGTTTCTTCACCCAAGACGCTTTTACGAATGTGAACAACATTCCCATAACACCTGCTGCAATAATAAGGTAAATCATAAATTTTGAAAATTAAGTTTAATTGATAAATTAATAATTATTTTAGTATAATTAAACCTGAATAATTTATTATTTGACTGAAAATCAGTAACAAACAGGAAATAATGGTATAGGTTAATTTAATTTTCGTTCTAAGACCTATTTTTTATGAAACGTTTTAGCTGTGAATTAGCAACTTACGTAAATAAAAAGCGGAAGAACTTTTGTAAGTAAAATGAATTTAATAAAGTAAGCCATT
>JAOZMU010000020.1 GCA_029934165.1 Bacteroidales bacterium | reverse complement strand
ATAAAAAGAGTAAGAACTTTTGTAAGAGTACTTACATGGCACTTAGCATTAAATCAAACAAAAATAAAGTTTAAAAGTATGAAAATTATCATTCCGATGGCAGGCATGGGGAAACGTATGCGCCCACACACACTCACTGTCCCAAAACCATTAATTCCGATAGCTGGAAAGCCAATCGTACAGCGACTTGTAGAAGATATTGCACGGGTTATTGGAGGCAAAATTGACGAGATAGCCTTTATTGTCGGGCGTTTTGGTTGCGACGTCGAAAAAACACTCATTTCAATAGCCGAAAACATTGGTGCTAAGGGACATATCTGCTATCAAGACAAAGCTCTTGGCACTGCTCATGCGGTTTATTGCGCAAAAGATTATCTGGAAGGAAATGTGATTGTTGCCTTTGCCGACACTTTGTTTGATGCCGATTTTAGCTTCGACCGTGAAAATGATGCTACAATTTGGGTGCAACGTGTGCCAAATCCCGAACTTTATGGAGTTGTTAAACTTGATGATAATAAGGTTATTACAGAATTTATTGAGAAACCGCAAAAGCCTGTTTCCGATTTGGCAATAATTGGAATATATTATTTCCGCGAAGGCGAAGTTTTGCGCGATGAAATTCAACAACTTATTGATAATAAGGTTGTTGTAAACGGCGAATTTCAACTTACCGATGCGCTTGAGAATATGAAAAACAACGATGTTAAATTTCGTGCTGGCGTTGTTCGGGAGTGGTTGGATTGTGGTAATAAAAAAGCTACGGTTTATACAAATCAGCGTATTTTGGAACTTTGTACAGACAGAAAAAATCGAAATTCAGACATAAAATTTGAAAATTCAATCATCATTGAACCTTGTTATATTGGTGATAATGTGGTTATTAAAAATTCTGTTGTCGGTCCACATGTTTCGTTAGGTGCAAACTCGAAAGTGAAAAATTCTGTTGTCAAAAATTCTATTATTCAGACAAATAGTAAAATCACCGATGCGGTTATTGCGGATTCTATGATTGGTAATTATACGCAAATCGAAGGAAAGCCAAAGAACTTTAATTTAGGCGATTATTCGCAAATTTAGATTCTCCCAAATTTTGGACGACCGAAAATTCAACCATTTAAAAATATTTACAAAATTAATTTATCACTCTACAATACTTTAGGTCAACGACTTATGAAATCATTAAAGCTCCTAATATTACTAATTATTATTGCGTTTTTTGTGAGTTGCAAGGGAACAAAAAATGTTGCGACAAAAACGAAATTGTCTGAAAAAGAATTGATTACATTTAGACATGAATTTGCCGAGGGTTTACGCCACAAAATGCATGGCGAGTACGTTTTATCGCTCGAAAAATTCTCTAACTGCCTTATTATTAACCCTGAAAGTGCCGCAACAATGTACGAATTGGCTTTGATAAACGAATTGGCAGGCGAAACAAGAAATGCAATTATTTTGGCAGAAAAATCCGTAATTTCCAAACCGTCAAACAATTGGTATAAAATTTTACTTGCCGATTTGCACATCAGAATTTCTGAAATCGACAAAGCAGTTGACATTTACCAAGATTTGGTAAGCAAAAATCCGAAACGAATAGATTACAAATTTGAATTTGCAAATCTTTTAACAGAAACCGGCAATTTTAAGAAAGCCTTAGAAACATACAATCAAATAGAAGAAATTCAGGGAGTTGATGCCGAAGTTTCGTTGTCGAAAAATGAAATTTTTGTGCGTACCGAGAATAGCTCTGCTCTGCAAGCCGAATTGCAAAAATTGGTAGCTTTTTATCCTTACGAATTTCGATATGTTGGAATGTTGGCAGAATATTATACTTCGCAAGGAAATTATGATAAGGCTAAAGAGCTGTATGACAATTTATTAATAGAAAATCCAAACAGTGGAATTATTCATCTTTCGTTGGCAAATTATTATCGCAACTTAAACGACAAGGCAAAATCGTTGGCAAACTTAAAAATTGCTTTTGCTGCCGAAGATGTGAGCATAAATTCAAAAATGGAGGTTATCGTAGCGCGTCATACATTTTACAAAGATGTCATTGATAATGACTCGATTGTAGATGATTTAGTAGAGCTGCTGGCAATTGCGCATCCCAACGAAGCGCGAGTTTACGCATTGCAAGTTGATATATTGATGCAGCAAAAAAAATACGGTTTAGCTATTGATAAACTTCGTAAAGTTGTGAAACTCAGTGGAAACGATTTTGCTACATGGGAGAGACTTTTAATGCTCGAATTGGAAACAGGAAATTATCGGCAGTTGCACGATGATGGAGCAGAGGCAATAGAACTTTTTCCGATGCAACCTACTGCATATCTGTATTTTGGCATTGGCTGTCATCAATTGCAGAAATACGAAACAGGGTTAGAGGCTTTTTCGAGCGGATACGATTTAGTTGTTGATAATGAGCAACTTATTATCCAATTTTTGATTTATTTGGGGCAAACAAATTATAAGCTAAGAAAACTTGAAAAGGCGTTCAAAACTTTTGAAGATGTTTTACTTATAGACCCTGAAAACCTTTACGTATTGAATAATTATAGCTATTATTTAAGTTTGGAAGGAAAACGGCTTGAGAAAGCAGAAAAAATGAGCCTGAAATGTGTACGTTCCAATCCGTCAAGTCCATCATATAGAGATACTTATGGTTGGGTTTTGTTCAGGCTTGGCAAGTTCGAGGAGGCAAAAGTTCAGTTGTTGCAAGCCATTGATAGTGGCGGTAGCACAAATGCTGCTATAATCGAGCATTATGGCGATGTTTTGTTTAGACTTGGCGAACCTGATAAAGCCTTGATGCAGTGGGAGAATGCGAAAGAACTTGGTGGAGATTCTGAGACGTTATTACAAAAAATTGAACAAAAAAAATTAAGTGATTAGTATGCGCAATAGCTTGATAATCTTGTTATTAATAATGCTGGTATCGTCCTGCCAAAGTTTTAGAGCTTTTCGTAGCGGAGTGGTTATCGAAATCACGGCGGATTCGCTGATGAAAAGTGTAAATGAAAACGAAATAGATTACAAATATCTTTCGTTGAAATTCGATGCTGATATAAAAATAGGCGATTCCGAAAATAGTATTAAAGGCTCTTTACGAATTTGCAAAGACAGTGCTATATGGTTGTCTATTACGCCATTAATGGGTATCGAAATGGTGCGTTTGCAATTTACTCCCGATAGTGTTTGGCTTCTTGAGCGTTTTTCTAAGCAGTTTTTGAAAACAGATTACGATTTTTTTTTGAAGGCATATAATTTACGTATCGACTACAAAACTATTCAAGCAATTTTATCGAATAGTACGTTTGTTTATCCGATAGATTCTACGGAAAACTATTTTTCTGGCTTTCACACAGATGGTAATCCGGCTCATTATCAGATGTATTCGCATACAAAACGCGAAATAAAAAAAATGCGTCCGAGAAATCCTGAAATAAAAACTCAATATTTTCGCATAACAAACGAAAAAAGTAAGATTGATAGCGTTTCGTTGTCCGATTTATTGCAAGATTCGCATATTCGGATTAAATATGCAGATTTTCAGACAGTTGAAGAGGTCGGCATTTTGCCAACTGTTTTCGATTTCCAAATTGCAAATCAGGAGGAAATATCAACATTTCGAGTCCGTTATCGAAGCATAAAATCGAAAAAGTCTTTGCGTTTTCCTTTCCGCTTTTCATCTAAATATAAGCCTTTTAGACAATAATTTTTGTTTATGATAAAAATAATAACAAGGATAATAGTTTTGGGTTTTGGGTTTATTTTTTTGGCAATTGGTTCGATTGCCCAAGAGGAAACTCAAATCAAGGCACGTCGGCAGAAATTGTACGACGAAATTGCATATACAAAACATCTTTTGGCGCAATGCGACCAAGACACCAAAATCTCGTTAGCAAAGATTGAAATCGTTGAGCGTCAGATGAAAGCACGCGATGAAATCATCGAAACGATAAACGATGAAATTTATGTGTACAATATCAAGATTAGAGACAAACAAGAAAATATTGAAGAGCTTGAAACCGAAATTACAAATCTGAAAAACGATTATGCACAATTAATTCGGTTTGCGTGGAGGCATCGTTCTGGTTACTCGCGTGTTATGTATATTCTTGCAGCCGAAGATTTAGGTCAATCCTATAAAAGAATTCGTTATCTGAATGAATATGCAGAGCATCGGAAGCGACAGGCGCAGACATTGAAAAAGAAACAAGAGGTGCTTGTGATAAGTCTGAAAGAGCTTGAGACAGTGATACTTGAAAAAGAAGATTTGAAATCGGCGCAAGTTTCTGCTGCCGATTCGTTGAGCAATACACGTAGGCAGTATTCAGAAATTGTCGAAAAATATAAACAAAAACACATTGCGCTTGACGATGAATTATTGGCAATGCAAAACACTGCAAATCTGTTAAATACGGAAATTGACGATGAAATTTCTGCCCGTCAGCCCACCGAGCTTTTAAACACCGCTACCGATGAATTTGTTAAAGCAAAAGGAAAAATGCCTTGGCCTGTATCCAACGGGTTGATTACCAAGCGGTTCGGAAAGTTTTTGCATCCTGTTATCAGCGGTATTTATACTTTCAATAACGGCATCGAAATTTCCACAGATTCATTGTCCGTTGTAAATGCTGTATTTGGCGGCACTGTTAGTCGCGTTATCAATATTTCGGAGGGCAGTTTGGCTGTTTTGTTGCGTCATGGCGATTATTTCACGGTTTATTCCAATTTGTCGAGTGTCTATGTTCAAGGAGGTCAGGCTGTTGCCAATGGTGGTCAAGTAGGCAAAATTTCTAACAATGGCGTAGGGATTTTGGAATTTCAGGTTTGGTATAAGAATACTAAATTAAACCCTGAAAAATGGATAATAAAGAAATAAGAAGTTGCATAAAAATATACTTAGTAATGGAAAATTAATAATTAATAATTTTCCATTACTAAACAACTGCCTTGTGAAATGGGCAAGAAATAAATACAAACGTTTCCGAAAAATGGCTAAGACAAAAAGCCGAGGTTTGCGTGCGTGCCTGTGAGTGGTCTATTGGTGAAACTTCTCTCCTACTCGACCTATTTTGTTTATTATCAGGCTAATAATGTCGCTATCGTTATCAAAGCAATTACCGACACTCCTGCAATTACTTTTTTAAATGCCGAATATGGAAATTGTGTTATATCACATTTTTTGCAGTAATAGTAAAAACCTTTCCATTCCATTTCACCGGCACATTCGGGACAATGTTTACAATGTGTCATTTTTTTCTCCATTTAGTTTAGTTATTTTTACTTTGTCCTGCATTTTCAGAAATACGTCCTCTTTCATATGGTTTTCAAACATATATTTAAGCATAGATAAGTAATCTTCATAATTCACATTGCTTCCGATATATAATTGAAAACCATTTGGTTGTAAGTTTGAGTTCATAATACCCAATGTTGTATGAAAATCTTTTACCGGTACTTTACAATCTGGTTTTGGGTATTCAGGAAATTCAGTTTTTATCATATCGTGAGTTCGACATGTAAGCAAAATTTGTTTCTTTTTCATTTCATCTATCTGTGTCATAATCTATTATTTTAAAATTACAATCTAATCACATAAAAAACCGATAGTTATGCAAAGCGCAACTATCAATTTAGTTTTACTGTTTTACAATTCGTGTGTCCTGCTGGCAACCACAGGACAAATTTAATAATATTTGCAGTTGTTATAAAATTTTGGTTGTCAATAACTTTAATCAAGATGGTAGGTTGGACACCGCTTAGGATTGTGAGGTTCGCGTGCGTGCCTGTGAGTGGTCTATGGGTGAAAGTCCCTCTTTACCTACTCGATTAATTTTATTCCCTCGTCCGAAATTTCTACGGCTCGCCATTCGTTATCAAAAATCATTAGCTCCGAATATCCCACCTTTTTGATTAGTTCTATCGCTTCCGAATATTCGTTTTCCAATTCTTTAACAGCATGAGCATCTGCATTTAACATGACAGGAATATCATATTCTTTACATTTTTTTAGGACGGCAAATGACGGGTAAAAATCCACATTTAGCTTTTTGTAAACTCCGCGCGTATTTACCTCGACAATGCAATTTGCAGCCTTTATCTCGGCAAGTACACCGTTGATGGAGTCCTTGTACCACACCGCATCTTCAGAAAATAATGGGTCTTTATCGTTGAATTTTTTTATTAAATCTAAATGAGCAATTACATCAGGTTTGTCAGTACGCACCATTTCGATTATTTGGTTGTAATAGTCTTCAACACAGGCACGTACATTGCCATCATAAGTTTTTTCGATTCCCTCGCGAAGTACTTTTGCCGAAAAATCTAACTCCCAATAACCTTCATTTTTGTTTTTGAGGTTTTTTGGGGCATAATGCACACCTCCGATAGAATAATCTAGGTTTAATTCTGCAAAACGAGACACACCCGTAACTCCCTGAATAAAATCAACTTCGAGTCCTAAGAACACCTTAATTTTATCGGCAAATTTTTCCTGTGCTGCTCTAACATCGCGTACGTAATTTGCAACATTTTCTTGTTTCATATTCCATGCAGAATGAAACGGAACTGGCGAATGTCCCGAAAAACCAATGGCATAAAATTTCTTGGCAATTGCTTCTTGCACCATTTCTTCGACAGTGTTTTTACCATCGCAAAAGTTTGTATGTGCGTGATATATAGTCCAATTCATATTTTTTTGTTTATGTTATACTAAAGTGAAAAAGGTTTTCAGATTATCATAAAATGTAATTGGTTGTTTATCAGCAATAAAGCTAAAATTAAAATCCTGAAACCAAAATCACTTTAGTATAAATTAATTTACCGCGCCTAAATTTTCCCGTAAAATTCCCCATTCACATGAACCACAATAAACCATATTTTGATAATCATTAAATTATGCAAATTGGCTCAACTTTACAGCAATTTGGTATGCAGAAAGTGTTATTTGTATGGAAGAGTATTGTGTTGAAATTCAGGCTAATAGTTGATGTAAAGTGCTGATTATTTTTACACACTTAATTATAACAATTTGCTCTAAAAGCTTTTAAGTACTCTTACAAAAGTTCTTCTTTTTATTAACGTAAGTTGCTAACAACCAACTAAGGTCTAAGACCTATTTAATGTTGCTTACGCATTTCTGCAAAGTTCACTTAATAAGCGAAATATGAACAAGTAAATATGTAAAACCTTTTGTATGAGTGCTTAATACATTTCATAAAAAATAGGTCTTAGACCTCAGTTGCTGTGCGAAAAGTAACGAGTACAGAATCTATTGTTGTTCTGTTGCTGGCATAAAGTCTGGATAAAAACTATGCTTTTTTGTGCATTATTGTTTCGTATAAATCAGCATATTTTGCTGCTATTGTTTTTGGCAGAAACCTTTTAACGTTTTCAAGTCCGTTGGCAATGAGTTTTTTGCGAAGCTGCACATCGACAATAATCCTATTTATTGCGGCAGAAATTTGGCTTACATTGTCGGGCGAAACCAAAAGTGCTGCATCGCCAGCAATTTCGGGCATTGCCGAAATATTACTTGTTACTACTGGTCGTCCGGTAGCATTTGCCTCGACTATCGGCAGCCCAAATCCTTCGTATTTTGATGCAAAAATAACCATATCGCATCCGACATAAAGTTGTCGCACTTCATCGAAAGAAAGATTGTGATGATTTTCGTAATTTAAACCAGAATTTTCCAACATTTGCTTCTGTGTATCAGAAAGTTGCCCAATAATAACAAATGTAGAATTAATTTTTTCTATTGCTTTAGTAACATTTTCTAAGTTTTTGTTCCAAGCTGTGCCTACTTGTAAAATGCGTGGTTTATGGGCATTAAATTTTTGTTCGACAAAATGAAACGAATCGGGAATACAGTTATGTATTACTTTTATATTTTTTGCAGGAATATTTATATAGTTTAATAGTTCCTTTTTCGTAAATTCTGAAATTACCGTAATGTACTTAACTTTTTTTGCGGGAAGAATAAACCAGAATAATTTAAGAATAAAGTTTTTTATCGGGTTTTTTCGTCGGATAGAGCTAATGTCATGAATCGTCAGAATGGTTTTATTTTGGTTCATCAACAACGCAATATAATGAACATCTCCCGTTATGTGATTAATTTCGCTTTGATTTTTTGATGCGTCTAAAGTGTTTTTTATCAAAGATTTAAACCCACTGTTAGGCAAGGAAAGGCGATACTCATCGTGAGAAATACTGGAGGGAAGCGCAGTTCGTATATTTCCAAATAACTCTTCAATGCTATGATATTCGGGAAGTGGTTTGCGAAAAAAAAAACGAACATTTTTCATATCTATTTTGGGTTTATTGTCATTTGTTCCTTTTTATACGCCGTCGGTAAATAGAACCCGAAAACGAATACAAAGTTGTTGGGGTATTAAAAAATTCGGAAATTAGTTTGACTTTCGATGTTTTGTTTGGAGCTAAATTTATACTATCAACAAATTCTAAATCAGCGGTTTTAATATAATGTTCTATTTGATAATCTCTTATTTGATAATATTGTTTTGAAACGATATAATATTCAAAATCAAAAACGTTTATGTGATATTCGCATCGTTTTTTTGTTCCGTTGCTTCCTCTTTCGATGCTTTGAAAATCGCAATTGTTTTTCAGAACAGAATAAATATAAATCTCATTCCCAACAACTCGTGAGTTTTCGGGAATGTTTTTTGCGACAAATTCGTCTATTGCTTTGTGGTCTCTAAATTTTGCATCGAAAAAGATAGCACTACTTTTTAGTGTAAAAGCTCCAAGGTTATACAGGAAGATTAGTGCAGTTATACCGAATTTTATTCTCCGATTTATTTTTAATTCTTTTAAAGAAATAAATAGTAAGAGGTAAAATGCTGGAATTATGTATATTGAGTACATTCCAGTATCTACGATAATAAGAAAAAATAGCAGTATTTGAGATAATAAAACGCCAACAACCTTATCGAGTTTCTTCTTCTTTCGGAATAACAACAAGAGAAAACTGCCGGCAGACAATCCAGCCAAAGGAAAAATAAAAAAACGTAAAGAGGGAGAAAATTTAACAAAGGCTTCAAATAAAGTTTGGTTTCCGAAGTTTGCTTCTTTGTTTCCTCCAAAATAGTTTAAGTAAGATTCTATTGAGCCAAATTTTGTGTAAATCCATATTAAAAGCAATGAAACAACTGGAAATGCCCATAAAGCAGCTTTCAAAAGATTGTCCTTACGCCACAAGCGAAGAAGAGGAATGCCGTAAAAAAGACATAATGGTAGCAGAAAAATAGTTGCTCTTGGTGTTGTCAAAACAGCAAGTCCCATAGAAAATCCAACGAAAAGGTACTTTGTTTTTTTCTTATAATTGATAAGAAAAAAAAGTGATAATATAACGAAAAACAAAGCCACACAATCCATTCTTCCACTATGGCTGTTCATGAAGAACATTATGTCGAGCAACAAAATTGTGATAAACGGAAGTAGATACCTTTTTTTATTGGTGTATTTATTTAATATTAAAGCAGATAGAAAGATTGTTCCAAGTCCAAAAAGTAAATTAATTATCCGAAATTGAAATGCACCCCACCCGAATAGTTTTACGGAAGTGCTTGTCAGTGCAAAATAAACAGGACCATAAATTAATACCTCGCCAGACTTAAAAGATGGTGCTGTTGCCAATTCGTATGTGCCATTTGTAATCAAGGATTTAGTTATTCCTGCCATGTAAATTTCATCAAACCAAGGCAATGGTGAATATGCCAACGTTGCAAAATGAACCAGCGTTGCAAAGACTGAGATTATTATCCAGAAATTGTTGGTTAAGAATATGTTCTTCCAGTTGATAACCATAAACGCTAAAATTATTTTTATCTATTTACACATTAATTCGTAATGCTCGTCGTGCCACCAAAAATAGGATTGCGACAGAAATAGATGCTTTTATCAAGTAGTTGAGAGTTGATGCCAAATCTGTTTCTGCTTTTACAACAAGTAAAAACATCAATGGAATGAAGAAAAATAGTATGGGGTGTCGGCGAATATATTTGAAAAGCATAAATAAATAGAAGTTATAGAAAAACCCTAAAATGAACATAAACAGTATGCCACCATTTACGCCGTAATTTGCATAAGCCTCGCCAATGACGCTAAGCCCCATGCTTGTTCCGCCACTTAAACCGTGTCCCGTATATTTTTCAAAATTTTCGCCCGTGCCAGATGTTGCTTTCTCTCCAAATATGGCGCGGGGGAAAATACTCGCCATTATGGCATTTCGCACAGTTTCTCCGTCAGCAAAAGGCTCTATTCGTGGAGTGTGATTCATTATCATCGAAATAATCCAGCCTTGGTTTAATCTTACTGTATATTGTTTTAGGTAAACTTCTGAAAAAAGGTAAGGGTCGTCTATTTTTTCGGCAAACATTTCGGTAAACATACCTAAATCTCTGTCTGCGGTTTCTGCATTTCGAATTTCATTTTTAATAATATGGATGATAAAAGTAAAGAATAAAAGTCCGACAATGAGTCCAAATTTTATGGCAATGTTAAATTTATAACGAACTGCCATCACAAGTAATAAAAAACCAAGCCAAAGAATTAGTCGATGGAAAAAGCCATCGCTGAGCGATGAGGAGAAGAGCCAAAGCATGACGAGGACAATTAAGACCCATTTATATGGGCGTTTGGATAAAAACAGGAAATATAGACCAATGAATCTTGTTCCTGAAAGTAAGAAAACAAAAAATTGTAAAAATCCGGGAACAAGAGAATATGTAAATAAGATTATTGACCCAAATGCGATTAATAGTAAATCGATAAATGGATATCGCTGCATTACTGCTTTTATTTGTTCGATTACCATTGTATCGGAGAAACTTCTTTTCCAGAATGGAAGATACAGCCCAGCGATAAATGCTCCCATGGCTGGCACTACGTAATCCATATAAACTTCTTCTGTAACCGCCATGAAAAAGATGGGGTCGTCGCTCCAGAAATGATAGGAAAGAATTGGTGCTGCAACCCATTGCAACAATCCGATAACTATAAGAATATCACGCATTTCTACTTCCTTTCCCATTCCATCGAAAAGTTTTGCGCTGAAAAGCACAAAAAGCATTAATCCTATTTTTGATAGAGTGTATATAGGAAGAGAGAAAAATAAGTACATTGCAATTACTACTGCAATCAGCATTACGCCTGATTTGGTTGCTCTCATTTTTGTTTTTTTTTACTTAATTTCTTTTTGCAGGTTTTTTATTATAAAATTTTGCAATGATAAACATTTCTGTTTGCTCAACAAGCTCAACACCGATATTTTTTATGCCATAATGTTGTTCCATAAACTCAATATATGACTTGATGAAACCTTGACCTTGCAGAACAACATATACATTAGAATTAGTGTATATTGCTTTGTATAAGTTGTTTATTTTGTAATTACTGAGTTGGGTTTTAAATGTTGGGAGGATTTGAAATGCTCCCAAGCTAACGATTTTAAAATTGTTTAATGTTTTCAAATTAGAGAATGGCAGCCAATAGTTTAATGGAAAAGTATATCCAAGATTGACAAATATTTTTTCTTTTGGCTGCTGTTTGATATATTTTTCAATTGAGTTAAATTTATTTTGATACCTTGTCGATGACTGAAAATTTTTGAATAAAGAACCTAATGATAAAAGAATTGCTAATATGATTGTAGGTAAAAATAATTTACCTCTCTTTGTTTTGGGCATAAAATACAAGGCATAAAATGCACAAAATACTAAAATCGGAAAATGAACACGATATGGTGGTGGTTTAAGGAAAAGACTTAATAGGAAGAACAACCCAAATGATGCACCGAGTAATAAAGCTGGTGTTAGAAGTTGTTTTAGTTTTTTGATTGATAACAAAAATATAACGAAAAGAAAAGAATAAACGAGAATGAAATTTACGGAAGTCCCGAGTTCAAATATTTCTCTTAAACTATTAATTGTTTTTTGAGTTGATAGTGTAAATACTTTTGCTTTAGGTATATTCTTTAGTCGCTCAAATGAATATATTGAATCCATGAACATGAAATATCCCTCCATCATTGTAAAATCGTTTTTTGACCAACCTAATTTTTTAGTAAGAGTTTTGTCAGATTTTAAAATTTTATAATCATTAATAGTCCGTAAAACTTTAATATGTTTATTTATATTTTGCAATTTTGGATTAGTCGAATATAAATGTTCGTGAAATTTTAACACCCCAAAACCGACAGCAAATACTGTTATAGAAAACATAAAAGCATAAAGACTTTGTCTGGTAGTTATGTTTTTTCCAAGTAGATATGCAATGATAATTGATGTGGCAAAAACAAGAAAAATATAGATTGACTCAAGACGCATAAGACAACCAAACAGTATTATCAATGATGCTGCAAAGAATTTTAAATAAGCTTTTTTGTTTTCTCGAAAAGATTCAATAAAAAACAAAATGCCGGATAAAACTAGCATTATGGAAGAGATTGTAAATTGGAGCATTCTGAGAATATGTGCTGATAATATCATCATAAAACACACATAAAGTCCGAAGTATATCCATGACTTATGCTTTTTTATCAATAAATATAACAATATCGAGAATGAAATGAAAAGTCCGGCTATTAGATATAACTCGTACCATGGTATATTTATTGGTAATGAGTATAACGCTTTTAGAGTTTTAGTAATTATGATGTTTGTAAAAATTACATATTCGTTTGCCACGGCACCATCAATTGCACCGGATATGTTGAACATCATGCCTACGTCATCGTTTGTGGCGAAACGTGGTGTGAAAATTAAGTAGAATAATGCAAAAAAAAACATATTGAACAATACAGAAAACACAAATGGTTTTTCGTATAATTTTAATTTACTTATTTTATTATTTTTCATAATGCTATATTAATAATCAAGAATAAATACCCTCGATTTACTTCTCGGGTCAATAATTGTATCCAGCACAAATGGTAGTTTACACTCAGCATCGCCATAGTCGGCAACAATTTTAATATTCATTTCCTTGATAAACTGTTTCCTGCTTTCTTCCACCGAGAAAAATGTTTTTTCTTTCTTCTGCTTTTCAATAAAAAAGTGAAATACTCCCAAAATACTATATTGCATCGGAGGTATTTTTTTAAATTTATCGGGGTTGTTTAATAAAACATAATTATTCCCAGCATAGTAACGTAAATGTGAACAAGGTATCATTTTAAAAAAGTAGGATAGCTTATTAATATTTTCAAGTCTTTTATCACTTAATATATAACCTATGTTTTTCTTTTCTTTTATATGATTAGATTTTTCGGCTGTTTCGTTTAAGTATCCTTTATCATAAAAAAAAGAAGATGGTCCAGACCTTGTGTGGTACACATAAAAAAAATAAGCATTAACTACTGTCATTGCAATTACTAAGGAATAAACAATATGTTTGTACTTTTTTTTGTATATCTCATAATAGCTAATTAAAATTGTTATGATTATTAGATTGAAAAATATTAATGAATTTGCATATAATTGAGAAGAGTCAAAATTTATAATTAGTTTTGATAACAAAGAAGTTCCCAACAATAAAAGCCCTCCAATTATCAATAAAGGCATGTTTAAAGTTTGTTTTTTATTAAACGTAAACACGACAAATAATAAAAATGGAGCATATAAAAAAAATGTTGCTAAAATTTGTATTAAGCTTGTAATTATGAGAGTAAAATCAACATCAGGTATAATTAACTCAACAGTTTTCACACTACTTCCATTTTTATATAGTAGCAAATAGGTAACAAAAAAGAGGGTATTATATAAAAGTAGATGTATCAGATTTTTTCCACTCTCCCATTTTGCAAAATAAGAAATACAGACCATACAATATACAACTGCAAAGATTGCTATTGTTGTTGCATTTATTATGGGAAGTATAGATAAAGCCACAAGTCCATAAATCAACCTTTTTCGTATTATTAAGTTGATTGATAATAAGGCAAAAATATACAAAGGCATAAGTTTTTTACCTAAAAATGAAAAGGGCGATGTGTTTGTTGTAAAAATAAATGAAACATACTTATCAAGCCCAAAATCACGATAAATAGGTAAATGCCTCGCTTGTAAAAATAAAAAAAAGAGGGAAAAAATTATTTTAATAAATGTTATTTTTCCGAAATTTTCCCAAATTGCAATTATTCCAATCCACGAAATTAAAATAATTAGTGGATATGTTACAAACATTAAATTTACGATTATAGTAAGATTATTAAAGTTTGAAATAAAGGCACACAACCATAGTTCGAAATAATGATAAAAACTAATACTAGATGCAAGTTCCGTTCTATACAAATTTGCCGAACCAAATCTATTTTCAACTCCATTTTCACCTAAACTGTTGGATATTAAAGAATATGTCCAGTAATCTGGATCAGCAATTCGAATTTCTCCAGATATATCTACGAGAAAAACACATTGAACAAGCAAAGTAACAACAGCCAATATCAAAAATGTAATTATATTTTTTTTTTCAATTTTGATTTTAGTCCAGACAAAAAACTTGGGGCGGTCTTTAATTACAAGAAATCCTATGATTAAAAGGAAAAACAAATTAATTGTGGCAAAATTTGTTTTAGCGATAGAGAAAAAACACACAACTATTGTTACACCAAACACGAGTTCAAGAAACAGTTTAAAATATTGTTTTGCCTGTCGATAAAAGGAAAAATTTAACACTGACAATGTAAATTTTCCTAATGCAAGTATTAAAATAACTACTGCTAAAAAGGTTAATGAAATACTAATTATATGCTCTGACAAGTACATAGTTTCATTTATTTATTTAATTGATTTTCAATAACTTGACAAATTTCTTTGAACGACCATTTTTTGATGCGCTGTTGGGATTTTGTGCCGAGTTTTTTTAGGTTTTTATTTTTTGTTAGTCGAAGTAAAATTTCTGCCAAATCTATTTCCGAGCCAGCATGAAAGATACCACCGTTTTTTTCATCGACTAAATCTACCGAGCAACCTACTTTTGTGCTGGCTACTACAGGCAAACCGCAAGCCATTGCCTCGTTGATGGCAAGCCCCCATGTTTCGTTTGGTCCATCGGAAGGCAAGACAAAAACATCGCCAAGTCGGTAAACGAGTGGCATTTTCGATTGATTCTGAAATGGCAGGAAAAACACGTTAGGTAGATTTTTTGCCGATTGTTTTAAATAGGTTTCCAATTTGCCATTTCCAACCATCAAGAAATTTATGTCCGAAAAATTTTCCATAGCAGCAATTTTCAGCATGATTTCAGGATTTTTTTTGGGTTCGAGTTTTCCAACAAAGAGGACTGTCTGTCTTTCTTTTTGCAGCCCAATTTGATTTTGCCAATCTAAAATCTCTTGATTTTGCTCTTTAGAAATTTTATTAAACCGGTTATTATCAATGGCATGAGGCGCAAAAAATAATGCAGAATCTTTTAATCCATGTTTTTGATAATAGTGCTTATTGTTTTGACCGACGTACATGGCATAATCTACAAAACGATAGACATAGCGTAGCCACAGCCGGCGCGCAATTTTCCGAAGCCCCGAAATTTCATCTAAAAGATGTGAATCGCCGCGAAAATAAACAGGGATTTTTCTTTTGAAATACCTCATTGCCGTAAAATGACTATGATAATTCCAACCAAAAACTAAAATCGCATCGGCTTTCCAAGTCTCAATTTTCTTTGTCAAATCGGGGGTTTTTATTCCGCCATAAGATGAAAGACCATGGTTTGAGGAAGTGTTCCGAACAAATTCGTACTCATAATCCGCCAAGAGAGGAATATCCCATTCTACGGTTTTCTCAAAACCAGAGTCAAATAATTGTTCTGATGATTGCTGCCAAGTATAAAACACTTTTATTTTCAATATATTGCGTTTTGCGAGCATAGCAAACCAAGGGGCATAATATTGTATTGGGTGTGTTGTTATTATGGCAAGGTGTGGTTTGTTTTTTGGCATACGAAAAATATTTCCTAATATTAAGTTATGATTTTTAATATTGAGACAATGATTTACTATTTAACTGAAAATCAGCAGCAAACAGCAAATAATGGTATAGGTAAATTAATCTTCGTTTTAAGAATTTAGACTTTGGACAAAAAAATATAAATTAATTAATTATGAAACAATAAAAC
>JAOZMU010000348.1 GCA_029934165.1 Bacteroidales bacterium | reverse complement strand
TGGAAACTTAAAAGAAGCCTGACTTCAAAAATCAGCAACAACAATATTGATGAAATTTATGAGACAGGCATCCGGGCCGGTGCTGTGGGAGGGAAAATTTGCGGCGCAGGGGGTGGCGGATTTATTGTTTTTTTTGTTCCGCCGGAGAACAAAGAAAACGTCAAGGAAAGATTGAAGAATTTTCTGCATGTACCGTTTCGTTTTGAAAATATTGGCACCCACGTAATTCACTATTCCACATGATAAATATGGATACGGATGTTTTAATTCTTGCCGGGGGGTTAGGGACACGTTTACGTTCCCTCGTTACTGATTGTCCTAAAGTCTTAGCTCCTGTTAACGGTCGCCCTTTTTTGTACTTTCTGCTTGATCAAATCCTCAAAGCCGGATTGAGCCGTATAATTTTATGCACCGGCTATAAATCGGAACAGATAGAAGCGTTAGTGGGGACAATTTATAAGGAACTGTCCGTTACATATTCCAGAGAGACTAAACCTCTGGGAACGGGCGGCGCATTATGTAATGCCCTTTCTCTGGTTACGTCCCCTGTTGTATTAGTTATGAACGGAGACTCGTACTTTGATGTAGATTTGAAGCATTATTTAAATTGGTTTTTTGAGCAGAAATATGATGCTTCCTTACTTTTGAGCAGAGTTCCTGATACAAGGCGATATGGGCGAGTCGTCATGGATGAAAGTGGGCGAATCATTCGTTTTGATGAAAAAGGGGAAAAAACGGGGGCCGGATGGATAAATGCAGGAGTGTATCTTTTTCATACCTCCCTTTTGAAATCAATTCCTTATGGAAGTTTCTTCTCTCTTGAACACACCTTTTTGTCGGGATTAATTGACAAAGGAGTCTATGGATTTTGTAGTGATGGAAAATTCATTGATATAGGCACACCAAACTCATATATCGGAGCAGTGGGTTTTTTTTCCGAAGTCAATAAATGAATTCAGAAGTTACTCATTCCAAATTTTATATAAAAATAGAATAAATCAATTATGACGAATCAAACTCCACTTGTATCTATCTTTATGATATGTAAAAACAGAGTAGATACCATACGGCGAAGTATAGAAAGTGTATTGGCACAGGATTATCCAAAGATAGAGTACATCGTTCAAGATGGCGATTCAACCGATGGAACGCTTGAAATCCTGAGAGAATACGGAAATCGTATCAATCTTGTTTCAGAACTGGACTCAGGTATTGAAGAAGCGTCTTCCCGCGTCTTGAATCGTTGTAAGGGGGATGTAATTGCCCCCTGTTGGTCTGATGATGAACTGTTGCCTTACGCAGTGAGTTGGGCTGTTGAAAACCTGTCAAAATATCCAGATGTAGCTGCTATTTATGGAGATTACTACACTATAGACGCTGAAGGAAATGTTCTTAACAAGGCTAAGGGACCTGATCCTTTTACTCTTGAACGCTATTTGTGTCATGAAATCGTTCCGCCTTTTTGTTCCAGTTTTTTCAGACGATCTTGTCTTGAAGAGATCGGTGTGAGGGACGGAAAGTGGAGATCGGAGTGTAATGACTTTGAACTTTGGATCAGACTTGGAGTTAAATTTCCAATTAAGTATGTTCCGGGATTAGTTTCAAAATTTGGTGTCCATCCGGGATCAAACACGAGTGGTGTTTCGGATTATCTGCGACAGATACCTTTAAGAATCCGAACGATGGAAAAATTTTTTGATGATCCTGATACCCTCCAAAGATTTCGCCCATTGCGAGAGAGAGCTTACGCTGGTTTGCATCTATGGGTTGCAACAACTTTTATAGGACAGAACAGAATACCTGAGGCAAAAGAGCAGGTTAAAAATGCATTTCAGTATCAACTTCCTGAAAAGATACAATATCCGTATTTTCATGGCTATATAGTACCCAAGATATGTGAGTATGGAATACAACTGCTTCAGAGCGGATCAACGGCGGAAGCACTGGAATATCTGGATTTGGCTTTAATAGTTAATAAGTCTGTCCCAAACTTAAATCATGCCCGTGCAGTTGCACTTGCTAATCTCGGTAAAATGAAAGAATCTGTAGCTGCTGCAAAATCGGAATTGCAAATTCAACCCGAACACAGCGGAGCAAAGCAGATTTTACAGGAATTGTCAAAACAGATTCAGATTGCTGATTATAAAACAAACGAAACAGATGTGAACACTATGGATAATAACGAAGCTGCAAATATTTTTCGAGACTGGATTTCCAAATTCGCATCCGCCCAAAACCGCCTCTATTATCGTGATCAAACTCTGGAATCCTTAAATGCGCTTGTCAATTTTGTTCATCATTACAAGCCTACCAAGATTATCGAACTTGGCACACTTTCCGGCCTCTCACTCCGTACTTGGTTAACAACCGAGACTCAGGCAGAAATCATCGCCATAGACCTTTCATTCAAGCCTCTTTATGAAAGTCAGAAAATAGTCCCCGTTGACCTCTCAAGAGTTAAATTGCTTGAACAGAATGCCTTGCAAACAGATTACGGCCAACTCTGGCATTCTAACGACAAAGTGCTGTTTTACTTTGACGCCCATGACCTGCCGAATGTCCCGATCATGAGACATTTTTTAAGTAACGCCGTACCTGCATTACCAGCAGGAAGTGTCGTCATCATTGATGATCTGTGGTACAGCCCGAACACACTGACAAACGACAACGCCCGCCAGTTCTTTGAAAACACCGTTCTCAATGAAATTGACCCCCTCCAATGCTTTGACGGATATTATGCGCCCTATTGGAAAGGCGGCTCATTCTTTGGGTTCCTTGAAGTCATTCCATTAATGGAATGGGTAAACCGTAATCAAGTGAACCTCACTTTTGAACAAGGCATCAAATCAGTTGCTTTTACATTGCCTCTTGAGAGAGGAGAAAAATAATGAACAATAATTTTGACACTGAAGAATTCTCCCGACTGACAGGTCAGATCAAATATAATCCCGTAGGAACTGTTTTTGTCAAAGGAGACCAGAACACCCCTGAAAATCAGCAGAGCCTTGCCTTATACAGACAGGGAGTGCAATTGTTTGAAAGAGGTTCCCTGATTGATGCCATACGCTGTTTTGAGCAAGTCCTAAAGCCTCATTCAGACATACTCGGCGTACATTATGCCTTGTCAGTCTGCCTTGCACGAATAGGACAGATGGAAGCCGCTCAAAATACATTGAAAATGGAAATAAAAAGCCCATCTCCCCATCCCAACGCTCAAAAACTGCTGGAAGATATTCAGGTTTGGAAAAGCAGACAGCGTAAACCAGAACATGAACCGTCGCCAGAACAAAAGCCACCGTCTTCTGTCACTATCTTTGCCATGCCCAAAGCTTTCCGAGATGCTCATATCAATATCATCCAGCGTAACGCCATCAAAAGCTGGACATTGCTTACGCCTCGCCCGGAAATCATCTTGCTGGGGGACGATGAAGGCACATCTGAAATCGCTGAGGAACTCGGATTGAAACATATTCCGAATGTCGAACGTAACGAATTCGGAACGCCTTTATTAAATTCAATGTTCGAGATCGGACAGTCCAACAGCAGCAATTCCATATTGGCCTATGTGAATGCAGATATTATTTTAATGAATGATTTCACCGATGCAATCAACCGGGTGACAGATCACAAATTTGATAAATTCCTGATGGTCGGACAGCGTTGGGATATTGATCTGATCCAGTTGCTGGACTTTGAAAATGAGAGCTGGGAAGATGAACTCAGAACTTTAATCAAAGAAAAAGGAACCCTTCATGCGGAGACCGGCATAGATTACTTTGTTTTTCCTAAAGATATGTGGGATGATATCCCGCCGTTTGCTCTTGGACGGACAGCATGGGATAATTGGTTGATTTTCAGAGCGTTAAGTTTACAAATACCGGTTATTGATGCTACAAAGGCAGTTACGATCATTCATCAGGACCATGACTATAATCATCTTAAAGGAGGAAAGGAAGAAGCATGGCAGGGAACCGAAGCAAAGCGAAATGTTGCTCTTGCTAAGGGATATGCAGCACTCCGAAGCATAGCTGATGCTGATTGGAGAATCACCCCGACTGGCCTTGCGCCTAAGCATTCATCCGATTCATATTCAGGAGGTGCGAAGCAGCAGCCTGATGAAAAAATTCCCGAGAGAGTTTTAAAGAATGAAGAGGATAAAAAGACCCAGGAAAAAATGTCTCAGATAACTTGGGAATACATACAGAATTTATTTTCCATAAAGCTATATGCCGGCGATATTGTAGATGTAGGGGAAAAATATAATGGTCTTATCGGTATTTCACTAACACAACACGACCACAGACACATACAACATGATATCACAAATCCCTTGCCCTTACCGGACAACTCTGTTGACAGCTACCAGGCAGAAGACGTATTCGAGCATATTGAATACAACAAACTCTTACCCGTTATTAACGAAATCCATCGCGTCCTAAAACCCGGAGCAACCTTCAGACTCTCCGTACCGGATTACGGATGCGACATACTTATCAACAGAAGCATCAAAGATGCCTCAGGAAATATCGTTTTTGACCCCGAAGGCGGCGGAACACCCCAAAACCCCGGGCATGTCTGGTTTCCCCGTATTAACAACGTAAAACAGTTAC
>JAOZMU010000019.1 GCA_029934165.1 Bacteroidales bacterium | reverse complement strand
ATATTTCTTTTCGATGTGAATTGATTTTTTTTGTCCAAAGTCTAATTCTTAGTAATGGAAAATTAATAATTAATAATTAATAATTTTGCTTACGCCTGATTTAGTTTTAGTTAGGAATTTTAATGGATTACTTTATTAAATTCATTTCACTTAAGAAGTTTTTTGTTACTTCCTTTTGTGTTTTGTGTGTTTTTTATGCTTAGTGTGTTTGTGTTTTGTGTGTTTATGCTTAGTGTGTTTGTGTTTTGTGTGTTTTCTGGTCGAATGCTCAATAACACGTACTTTTGTTTTGCTGGAGTGGCTTCGCACAACTACATCGTAGGTGTTGTAAAATATGACATATCTGATTATCGTAACTTGAGTTTCTGGCATGATAACCAGCCACTTATCCTCGACAATTATTAACTTGATTGTTTCGATTTGCTCTTTTTCGCCAACAAAAATTTTAATTTTGTAACTAGCTTCTTTCTCGACAACCGAGTGTTCTAAAATCTCGTACCGAATCTCAATTTCAGTTTTATTCTCAATTTTATACTTAATACTTTCTTGCTCTACCATAACAAGAATTTCTTGCGTTTCTGGTGTTGCGTATTCTTTTGCTTTCTCGAAATCATGAATTGTAAGCGCATCTAAAAATACGATTAGCGTATTTTCTGCTTCTTTTTCTTCATCTTTACATGACGTAAATTGAAGTAAGACTCCCAAAAAAAGCAAAGAAGTTAGTAAATAAACGTAATGTTTTTTCATAAGTTTTGGTTTGTGTACAACACTTTTGCTGCGAAAATGAGCATGTGTTATGCGATTAGATACTGGGTACTAATATAAGAATTAAAAAATTAGCTGCTACTTGACAAAAATAAGTTTTTGACCTTAATTTTTTAAATTTACAACAATCAAATGTACTAAAAATGCAACACAATAATTCATTTTATCGAATAAATTATTTCATTTTTTATTCTGTCGTTTTTATGCTTATTCTTGCGTCTTGCGATGAAAAATCTAAACCCCAAAACGGTATTTTCGATTCGGATTCTATCCTTAACATAACCCTAACTTCTTCATTTAATGTGATTTGTAAAGATATTGACGAGAAACGTTTTTTTCATCAGGGTACAATATATATATACGACCATGTTAGCAAAAAAATTCCGGTGCGAATAAAAACACGTGGTTACTTTCGGCGTGATAGTAGCATAAGTAAATTTCCTCCGCTAAAACTAAAATTCAAAAAAAAAGACACAGAGAAATCAATTTTTGCAAACATAAAAACACTAAAAATTGTATTTCCTTGTAGCTTAGATTCCGCTGATATTCAGCAATTTGCGAAAGAATATGTAATCTATAAATTGTATTCTCTTTTTACGCCAATAAGTTTCAAGGTACGATTATGTAATTTAACAATTTCAGACATAGACAATAATAATAGCTTTGATTTACCTGCATTTTTCATCGAAGATATGCGTGGATTAGGAAAAAGAAATCACGGAAAAATAAAAAATACTCCTTATCTGGAAAATAATGAAGTGAATGATTATACTATGGGGTTTATACCTATATTTCAGTTTATGATAGGTAACAATGACTGGTCTGTTTACTATTTGCATAATATGAAGTTATTATACAAAAAGACACTCAATAAGCCTATTCCGATACCTTATGATTTCGATATGTCGGAATTTGTAGGGGCAGAATATGCTATCAGAGACACAGAAAATACGAGTGATACGCTTTATCTCGAAGAAGCATACTACAATGGCAACTTCGTAAGTGATGAAGAATTGCAGTATATTTTCCGAAAATTTGAGAATAAAAGAGACAGTATTATTAGTATAATTCAGAACAGCAAATTACTTAATACGGAGTCAAAATTTGAATGCAAAAAATACTTAGAGAATTTCTATACCATAATTCGAGACGACTCACTTATTGAAGTTAATTTCAGGAATTAAAATGATACATTCATAAACAAAAAACATAGACTTATGACCTTACAATAAAAAAAAGTATATTTGCAATAATAAAAAAAGTGTTACCACTGTCGATGTAGCTTCAAACCGCACCAACAGTAACTTGAGAATGGTTTTTGTTAAATTCGCGAATAGCACCAGAGACGGCTACGGTATTAAAAAATGGAAAACGAAAAGACTCGAACATCAACAGCTAAACAAAAATTTTTAGACCAACGCTATCTTAAAATGGCAGCTATTTGGTCGGAAAATTCGTATTGCGTTCGCCGAAAAGTTGGCGCATTATTAGTTAAGGATAAGATGATTATCTCAGATGGCTACAATGGTACACCTTCGGGTTTTGAGAATGTGTGCGAAGACGATGATAACATTACAAAACCCTATGTGCTTCATGCAGAGGCAAATGCAATTACCAAAGTGGCAAAATCCAACAATAGTAGCGAAAATGCTACTTTATACGTAACATCTTCGCCTTGTTTAGAATGTGCAAAATTAATTATTCAGGCGGGAATTAAGCGCGTTGTTTATTCCGAGGAGTACCGAAAAACCGATGGATTGCAATTATTACGACGAGCAAATATCGAATTATTATTTTTATCTTAATTATTAAGAATTGTATTGTGTTGATAATCAAGTTGATAACAATAACAAAGTATCGGTTATTATTACGCACCTATATTTACTAAATTAGGTTAAATAATTTACGTACTAGATTGCATAAAATTCTTATTTTCATACGATAGCTAATTCTTAATTTATAATTTTATTCTTAATTAATATAAGGTCTAAGACCTATTTTTTATGAAACGTTTAATCTGTGAATTAACAACTTAGGTTAATAAAAAGCGTAAGAACTTTTGTAAGTAAAATGAATTTAATAAAGTAAGCCATTAAAATTCCTAACTAAAACTAAATCAGGCGTAAGCAAAATTATTAATTATTAATTATTAATTATTAATTATTAATTTTCCATTACTAAGAGTACTTAGTAACGATTAAATGTTTCAATATTCACCTAATTCATAATTAGAAAGCAAAAATTTAAAAATGTATAAAACACTTATTAATAAAGCATTAGAGGAAATTCGGAAAATAACAGATGAAAATTTCTTCGTTTCTTTCAAGGGCTTTCCTGTCGATTTTATTCAGGAAATTTCAAATACAATTCCCTTTTACACAGCAACATCTATTCTTTTTGATGATGATAAGATAAACCTTGATGGGATTTTAAATGCTAATAAATTAGTTCGGATTGAGACAGGAAAAGAAGGCGGCTCACTGTTGTTATATGAGGAGATAACACAACTTCAAAAATATTACCTTGGACTTTCGGAAGAGGATAAAAATAGCTTAATGCCTAATTATAAGGATATTAAGTTTTATATTTTTGAAAATAATCACCTTGTCAAATTTCCAAATCAATCGAACCAAACTTGTTTTGATTTAGACGACAATATAGAAGAAAAACCAGAACTGAAAGAGACTGAGGTATTTAACGAGTTTTATTCTTATTCTTCTTATAGTGGCGACTTGCATTTAGTACAATATTTGGAAATTGAATTTACGCCAAATTTTGTATCACTCGACTTTTTTGCTAATACTCCTCAAGCAGAACGAGTTACAGAATTTTCATGTGATGATTCTGATTCAAGTATAGAGATATTATCGCAGGAATACGAAGATTTGAAGTGTAATATATACTTAGGCAATGCAATTTCTGTAAGCTGTGTGTTGACGAATAAATTTACTAAATCGTTAGACAGTGATGCGGATATTTTGAGCTACATATTGGAGAAAAACAACGTAAATATTACTATTTGCAAAAAAGAACTTACCACAAAAAATACTTATCGTCCCGAATTATTATCCATATTTCAAGAATATTGGAAAACTGCCAAACATCCAGAACCTCAGTTTCGGAATTTGCATTTTTACGAAAATCCTGAAACTGATTTGAATAAAGTTGAATATTCGCAAGGTGCTATTGCTGAGGTTATTGTGCGAGAATCCGAAAATGCTCTGAATAAAAAAGCATACAAAAACATTTTCTTAACTGCGCCAACTGGCTCTGGCAAATCTGTTCTTTATCAGGTTCCTGCGCTATATCTTTCGCAAAAACAAGATTTGGTTACAATTGTTATCGTGCCACTAATTGCATTGATGGAGGACGCAGTTACAGGATTAAAAAAACGGGGTGTAGATAATTGTGCTTACATAAATTCTAGTTTAAGTTATGCCGAACGTGTAGAAATTGTAGAGCGGCTTCAAAACGGTGGTATTTCCATTTTGTTTTTGTCGCCAGAATTATTTATTTCATTCGGAAATCTTTCTTTCCTCGGAAATCGAAAATTGGGTTTATTAGTCATAGACGAGGCACATACGGTTTCGACTTGGGGTCAGGAGTTTAGAGCGGATTATTGGAATTTGGGTAACCATATTTATAAGCTCAAAAAATATGATGAAGGTAATAATTTTCCGATTGTTGCGATGACAGCGACGGCTACTTTTGGTGGCAAAAAAGATATGGTTTCCGAAATTATAGAACGGCTAAAAATTGAACGCCCACAACCAATAATTTTTATCGGAAATGTTCGTCGCGATTACATCTCGTTCAATATCAATAAGTTTGAGCCGTCTGAAGCAAAAACTTACGAGATACAAAAAAAGGATAAAACAAAGGAATACATAGTAAAAAATGTGAATAATAAAATAAAATCGCTGGTGTATTTTCCTTGGGTACGGACAAATAATGAGGTATATTCTCGCGTTCCATCTAAGTATATGTCCGAGGTGGTTCAGTATCACGGACGTTTGTTTGATGACGATAAAAAGGCTGCAATTCACGATTTTTCAAATAATTTGGCTACCACCGCTTGCGTTACGAAAGCCTTTGGTATGGGGATTGATATTCCTGATATTCAGCAAGTTTATCATTTTGCTCCATCGGGAAGTTTGACCGATTATATACAAGAAATTGGACGATTGAGAAATGAGGTTGACGATAATGGAAATTCGACAATTAAGCATGCAGTTGTAGATTATTGCGAAGATGATTTAAGTTATAATAAGAGATTATTTTTCTTCTCTGCAATTAAACAGTATGAAATTCGATTAGCACTTACTAAAATTAATTCTATTTACGAGAAAAAGCGTAAAACAAATCCAGCACTACGCAATTTTTTGGTTTCTGTTGACGATTTTTATTTCATAACAGGAGTCAACGATGAGGATAGGATAAAGCGTATGTTGCTTATGATTGAGCATGATTTTCACCCATATTTAATTGTTAGACCGAAAAGTTTATTTTCTACCGTGTATGGTTTAGTGCCTGACACAATTAGAGATGCTTTTTTGGAAAAATACGGAGCGTATTGTATTGATACTCATGAGAGGAAGAAAAATACTGGTAGTATATATCAAATTGAATTGAATAAAATTTGGGGGCAGTTTTTTCCGACTTTGACCTTTCCGCAGGTTAAAAAGGAGTTTTATGCCAAAAAATTATTCGCAGAATGGACAGAGTTAGTTTATCCAAACCTTAAACTGTCAATTAAGTTAACTAAAGATTATCAGGTAGTTCTTGATGAAATTACAGGTTTTCTTGAAGCAATGTCAACTATTTTCAGGTCGCTTGGAAGGCATTATTTTGATAAGGACGAATTTACAGCCTTACTAAAAAAACATATTCCTGACGATGATTTAAGAGTGAGAATTGTGAATAATATTTTAATGTTATTTACTAAAAAACAAGAAGTTAAGACTAAAGAAAGAACACCACTTGCATTTCTTACCATGAGATTTTTTGGAACTCAAAAGAAATATTTAGTTCAATTCAACGATTTTAGACAAATTAAGCAAAGAATTTCACGTCGGTTAAATGACTTACTCTCAAGTAAATCTGATGATATTTCGAGTTTCGTAACATCAAATCAATCGGGAAATGCTATGACAATCCGAATTTTATATCTACTTGAAATTATGCAACTTGGCACTTATGAGTTATCTGGTAGCGAAAAAACACAAATTTTCATACGTGTAAACGAGCCAGAAAAATTGCAATCAACAATTAGAAATATAAAAGAGTACTCTAATTCATTCATTGTCAGTCAGAACAAACAGTTTGAGCGAAACAATGAAATCTTCCATAGCTTTTTCTCAAAGGAACAAACAGATGAAGAAAGATGGAGTTTTATTGAAAACTATTTTCTTGGAAACGTCACAGTTACCGATTCTAAAAAGTAAAGTACTAATTATTACAGACATAATGTTTGGTATAAAATTATATATTCCTGTACTTAGTAAGTAAAAAAAAGATGAACTACAAAAATTCTCGTATATCAGTTTTAAATCCAATAATTTATGCTGTGCTGTTGATAGTTGGAGTAATAATTGGAATAACATTTTTCAGCCCTACTTCAAATAATAGCTCTACGATATTCTCGTTGCCTCAGCAAAATAAGTTGAGTATTGTGTTAAATTTGATAGATGAGAATTATGTTGATACGGTTGATAAAAATCTTCTTGTCGAAATGGCTATTCCCTTGCTACTTCGGCAGTTAGACCCTCACTCTTCCTATATTCCAGCCTCGACAGCAGAAGAAATTCAAGCACCGTTAGATGGTAATTTTGATGGAATTGGGATACATTATAATATTCAAAATGATACAATTATAGTTGTAAATACTATCGCTGGCGGTCCGGCAGAAAAAGTAGGACTTAAATCTGGCGATAGAATTGTTTTTATTGATGATAGTCTTTTTGTATTTAAAGGGCTGAAAAACAGCGATGTAACTTCTAGTTTGAAGGGACATAGCGGCACTAAAGTTAAAGTTAGGGTCAAGCGTAGGAGTGTTGCAGAACTGCTTGAATTTCAGATTACAAGAGGACCTATACCTATAAAAAGCATAGATGTTGGCTATATGTTAAATGATTTTGTTGGATATGTTAAAATAAGTCGTTTTGCAAAAACTACTTACGATGAGTTTGTAGAAACAGTGCAGCCAATGCTTTCAGATGGAATGCAAACAATCGTTCTCGATTTACGGTCTAACACTGGTGGGTATTTAGATATAGCTATAAAACTGGCTGATGAGTTTTTGGAAGCCGACAAATTGATAGTTTATACCCAAGGAAAAGATGCTGAAAAAGATGAGTACTTTTCTACAAAGCGTGGGTTGTGCAAGAATATTCATGTTATTTTGCTGCAAAATTCATGGAGTGCGTCTGCAAGCGAAGTACTTGCCGGTGCGTTGCAGGATAACGATAAAGGTACGATTGTTGGGCAAAGATCATTTGGTAAAGGCTTGGTACAGAACCCAATACAGTTTGAAGATGGCTCTGTAATGCGTCTAACAATTGCACGATATTATACGCCTACTGGTCGTTGCATTCAGAAACCGTACAATGAAGGTGCGGAAAAATACGAAAACGACATATATGAACGCATGGTAAACAGCGAATTGCTTGATGTTGATAGCATACACATTGGCGACTCCTTGAAATACGTAACTCCAGCCGGAAAGGTTGTTTATGGTGGTGGTGGTATCACGCCAGATGTTTTTCTGCCTAGAGATACATCTGGAATTACCGATTTTGTAAGTGATATTACGCGTCGTGGTATTGATTATGATTATGCCTTTAAATTTGCTGATAACAACCGCGAAAAATTGAAAGATATAATTTCGTGGAAAGCAGTAATTGAGGAGATGCAAAAATCTGATTTTTATTCTGATTTTATTCAATTCGCTATCAAACAAGGACTTACGCCAAGTGCTTCCGAAGTCGAACTATCGCGTAGCATTTTGGAATTTAGAATTATGGCTTACATTGGTCGGGTTCTCTTAGACGATGCGGGGTTTTATCCAATTATACATAAAATTGATAATACATTAAAACAAACCATCAAAATCGCTAAGAAAAACGCCTAGTATTATGCAATATAAATTTGAATAATATGACCAAAACAGATAATAAATACTTAATAGTAATTCTTGGTCCAACAGGTGTCGGAAAAACAGATTTGAGTATTAAAATTGCGCAAAGATACAATTCCGAAATTATATCTTCAGATTCTCGGCAAATGTATAGGGAAATGCGCATTGGAACGGCTGCACCACTAGCAGAGCAACTTGAAACTGTGAAACACCATTTTATTGGAAATCTGTCCATTTATGATTATTACAATGCTAGTAAGTTTGAATTTGAAGTTATAGAGTTGCTCGGAAAGCTGCACCACCACAACGATACTGCGCTTTTGGTTGGTGGCTCTACACTATATATAGATGCAGTTTGCAAAGGAATTGACGATTTACCAGAAATAGACCAAAGCATTAGAAATCAATTGATTGACCTATGGAATCAGGAAGGGACACCTGCGTTGCTTGCCTTGCTTGAAAATTGCGATTCGGAATATTACAAGATTGTCGATAAAAACAACCCGAAACGGATTCTTAAAGCGTTGGAAATCTATCGAATGACCGGCAAACCATATAGTGAATTTAGAACCAATGTTAGACGGGACAGACCGTTCAAAATAATAACTGTAGGTTTAACTCGTGAGCGAGAAGAGCTGTATAGTCGTATTAACCAACGAGTTGACATGATGATTAGTGATGGACTGGTGGATGAGGCTCGAATATTTCATGCAATTAATGAAAAAAAAGCCCTAAATTCTTTAAATACAGTTGGATACAAAGAGCTTTTCGGCTTTTTTTCTGGCGAATATTCTCAAGAGGAAGCTATTAGGTTAATAAAAAGAAACTCAAGGCGTTATGCAAAACGACAACTAACTTGGTTCAAACGTGATGAAGCAATTAGATGGTTTAATCCTACGCAAAAAAACGAGATTTTCGATTTTATTGATTCTATGCGCAATTAAATGGGCTGAATATTAGCAATTTGTGCAATTATTTAGCAGACAAACGATTGAAAAAATACGTGGGTTTTATTTACTATGCCAACTAATATCCCCAAAAATATTATCATGCAAAAACATCTTGAAATCAACAGTTTTACGATTAGAGCATATTTAGTGATTACGAATAGCGAAAACCAATTACTTATTTCCGAAGAAAAATGGCGAGGTATGCGTATGCGTAAATTTCCCGGTGGCGGTGTTGAGTTTGGCGAGGGAATTTCGGATTGCCTTCAGCGCGAAGCTATGGAAGAGTTGGCGCAAGATGTTGAGGTTCTGGAACATATTTACACTTCTGATTTTTTTCAGCAAGCATTGTTCAACTCGAAAAAGCAGTTAGTGGCTGTTTATTATCATGCTAAGTTACTGACACCAAATGAATTGAAAACAACCAACAAGCCTTTTGATTTCATTGTTGAAGAAGATGGCGCAATGACATTTAGATGGGTGAACATCAATGAGATAAGTGCTGAAGATATGTCCTTTCCTGTTGATATAGCTGCAATGCGTATTGTTAAGCAACAATACGCAAATTGTGCTGGGATATTTGCAGATGATACTGGTAAAACTGAGTAGTGAATATTGCTTTGAAAGAATATTTTGCAAATGTATTTAAGTAATAACACGCAATGAGAACTAACGCAATGAGTAAAAAAAAAGTTATTATAATTGGCTCTGCATATCCACTAAGAGGCGGATTGGCAACGTATAATGAAAGACTTGCACGTGCATTTATATCAGAAGATTACGATGTAAAAATTCATACTTTTTCATTGCAATATCCCTCTTTTCTTTTTCCGGGCAAATCGCAGTATTCCTCAGCACCAAAACCAGAGGATTTAGACATAGATATTTCTGTAAATTCCATTAATCCAATCAATTGGATTGTTGTTGGAAAGAAAATTAAGAGAGAGAAACCAGATTTTGTTATTATGAAATTTTGGCTTCCTTTTGTAGCACCATCTTTGGGTACAATTGCCAGAATAATACGTAAAAACAAACACACAAAAATAATTACCATTGTTGACAATATGATTCCGCACGAAAAGCGCATTGGCGACAAATTATTTGCATCGTATTTTGCTAAATCTGTCGATGGATTCGTTGCGATGTCGAAATCCGTTTTGTCTGATATTAAGCAGTTTGACACAAGCAAGCCAAAAGAATTTTGCCCGCACCCGCTTTACGACAATTTCGGAGATATTGAAAGTAAAAAACTGGCTTGTAGCAAAATTAAATTAGACCAAAACGTAAACTACTTATTATTCTTCGGTTTTATTCGGCACTACAAAGGGCTTGATATTTTACTGAAAGCCTTTGCCGATGAGCGTCTCCGAAAGTTTAATGTAAAGCTGATAATTGCAGGAGAATATTACGTAGAACAAAACTATTACGATGAAATAATACGCGAATTGAATATTAGGGAACATCTTGTATTTCGCAATGATTTCATTCCTGACAATGAAGTTGCTCACTATTTTAATGCAGCAGACATGGTTGTGCAGCCGTATAAAACCGCTACGCAGAGCGGAGTAACGCAAATAGCCTATCATTTTAATAAACCAATGCTTGTTACAGATGTTGGCGGGTTAGCAGAAATTGTGCCAAATGAAAAAGTTGGGTATGTTACGCCAATTGATGTTTCAAAAATATCTGATGCCTTGGTGAATTTTTACGAAAAAAATCGCAAGAATTTTTTTGCTAAAAATGCAAGCGAAATAAAAAAACAATATTCTTGGAAAAGAATGATAGAAAATATTGAAAATATTTATAAAGAGATAAAGCAATGATTATTAGAAGTAAAGCTCCATTGCGAATTGGTTTAGCCGGTGGTGGTTCAGATGTTGCTCCGTACTCCGAAATATACGGTGGTGCGATTCTTAATGCTACTGTTACAATGTATGCCTATGCGACAATTAAGCCAACTAACGAGAGTAAAATAGTATTTCACGCCACAGATAAGGAGGAGCGTTATGAGTATAAATCTGATAAAAAACTTCCCATTGACGGAAAACTGGATTTGTTCAAAGGAATTTACAATCGCATAATAGAAGATTATAAACTTGAACCACTGTCTTTTGAGCTTTCGACCTTTGTTGATGCGCCACCTGGCTCTGGTTTGGGGACTTCCTCAACGCTTGTTACAGCGGTTTTAGGTGCGTTTGTCGAATGGCTAAAACTACCACTTGGCGAATACGATATTGCGCGATTGTCGTATAAAATTGAGCGTATCGACCTTGATATGGCTGGAGGAAAACAAGACCAATATGCGGCAACTTTTGGTGGCGTAAATTTCATGGAATTTTCGACCGATGACAAAGTTATTGTTAATCCTTTGCGTATAAAACCTTTGATATTAAATGAGTTAGCATTTAATTTGGTCTTGTTTAATACAGAAACAAGTCGTTTTTCTTCGCAAATTATCGAAGCCCAACGCCAGAATGTTATCAACAAAAACAAGAACTCAATTGAGGCGATGCATAATATTAAAAACCAAGCTCTTATGATGAAAGAGGCGTTGCTTCGTGGACAGTTGGACAGAATGGGCGATCTGCTAAATGACGGTTGGCACCATAAAAAACAGATGGCTAGTAACATAACGACACCGCTATTAGAAAAAATCTATCAAACAGCTTTGAATGCCGGCGCATCTGGCGGTAAAATTTCTGGTGCTGGTGGAGGCGGATTTATGTTTTTCTATTGCCCCAATAATTCTCGAAATAGTGTAATCAAAGCATTGGAACAATTTGGAGGTCAGGCAAAAAGGTATGAATTTACTCAAATAGGATTAACATCATGGACTGTTTCCTGATGTATCGAAAAAGTGTCGGTTATTTTTACGCACCTATTTATAAGTACTCTTACAACGAAGATTAAATTAACCTATACAATTATTTGCTGTTTGTTGCTGATTTTCAGTCAAATAGTAAATTGTTGTCTCAATATTAAAAAGTGTAGAGCACGTACAAAAGTTCTTCCGTTTTTTTATTAACGTAAGTTGCTAATTCACAGTTAAAACGTTTCATAAGGAATCTTTCAGTGCGTAAAAAATAGATATTAGACCTTACTTCGTGAAATGCGAATAGACCGTTCAGAAAATTTCTGAGCGGTTTCTTTTTTACCTAATTTTTTTGTAAATTTGAAAATAATATGTAGTAAAATTACGATTTTGCATAAAAAACGTACTAAACAAGGAATTTTCATCATTAAGAATCTAAATCAATGAATAACAAAGACTTAATGCAGCTTGATGGATACGATATTCATTTTCGGCTAATTTGTAGCGAAGACCATGAGCGGCTAATTCGGTTTTATTATAAATTGAGTGATAAAACCAAATTCCTGCGGTTTCAATTTAACACAGCCAATATACCAAAAGTTAGAGTGCACAAAGAAGCGGCGTTTTTGTGTAATTTGGATAGAAATACTCATAATGCAATTGTTGCTATTATTCAGCGTGATAATCAAGAAGAAATTATCGGTGTTGCTCGTTTCGTGCGTGATTCGGAGACAGCCTCAGCTGCCGAATTTGCCGTAGTTGTTCTTGACGAATTTCAATCAAAAGGTTTAGGAAAAAAAATGCTTCTCAAATTAATTGATGCAGCACGCAAAATGGGTATTAATTGTTTGTTAGGCTATTTGTTGTCATATAATGATGTGATGATACACCTAATAAAAACATTAAATTTGAAGACTAAAATCATTAATTTTCGGGGACAAATAGAGGCTTATATCGACATTTCGCAACAGGGAACAGATAAATCGTGTGGTAAAAAACCAAAAACTGGCAGAGAGTTCACATTTTGAGCAACGAAGTAACAATTAAATACAATCTGTAAAAATAATTTTAAAATTTGATTTTATGTCAACTATACTGAAAACCGATAGTCCATACAAAATAATGTTGGTCGATGAAAATAAGTAGAAATTTAATTTTTAATCGCTTGATTATTAAGTGAAATTTGATTTTGTTTATTTCAAAACAGCCATATAACTGTTTGATAATCATACCAACACTGTTATGTATGGACTATCCGGGACATGATATTTCGTGTCCGAAAATTAAACAAATTTTGCAATCGAAAATAATATATCATATTCCAGCGATTGCGTAAGCTAAAGTACTAATTTACAGCAAATTATTTTTTGTAACTAAACCTTATTTTTTGTATTTTTGTTACTATTAAATTTATTTTTACATTGCAAGTGGTTAGATGAAAAATTAATTGATGCACCTTGAACACACAACCCGCTAAATTATAGCCAAGTACAATCTTTTAATTTTATCATAAACTAATAATTAATCAAAAAATCAAACCATTATGGAAGAACTCAAAAAAAGTCCTTACGCAAATTACGTAGTTCATAAAAGCGTGAAAATACTTGAGCAAATTTGGACTGACGAAAGCGAGAGTATGAGCGAAAATGACTACAAAAAAGAGATGAAACATTTTCGTAGTTTAGTTCGAGCAAATAAAATAAGAAATGCCATTTTTAATGTTGTTAATTTCAATTTTAAGGCAAATACGGAAATTGAGCAGTGGGTTGATACGGAAATTGGCGCAAAACTCTCAAAAAACATCAATTGTGTTTGTTTTGTATTGAATCGGAAAGATTATCAGGCTATTACGCCTGAACGCATTCACGAAGATTGCGAAACTTCGCCTTACGATATTGTTAGATATTTTGATAATAAAGATGCCGCATTTGTTTATTTGCTACCAAATTAAAAAGAGATGACAAATCGTTTTTGACTAATTACCTAATATTTTTATTAACATTATTTTTTATTTACTATGAATCTTTTCAAAAAAATGAATTTGCCAGAAGATAAAAACAACAATGTTATTAGCAATGAGAAACCAGAATCGGTTCATTGTCTTGTAATTGGTTCTGGACCAGCAGGATATACTGCGGCAATTTATGCAGCTCGCGCAAATTTGAAACCTGTGCTTATCCAAGGAATGCAACCAGGCGGACAACTCACAACAACAACAGAGATTGATAACTTTCCAGGCTACCCCAAAGGTGTAACAGGCACGGCTATGATGGAAGACTTTAAAAATCAGGCAGAACGCTTCGGTGCAGAGATACGTTGGGGTTTTGTGTCAAAAGTCGATTTTAGTCAAAAACCGTACAAAGTTGTTGTCGATGACGACAAAACAATACTCGCAGAATCAGTAATTATTGCCACAGGAGCTACTGCAAAATACTTAGGGCTTGAGTCCGAGAAGAAATTTGTCGGCTCAGGTGTTTCTGCTTGCGCCACCTGCGATGGCTTCTTTTACAAAGGTTTAGATGTTGCAGTTGTTGGCGGTGGCGATACGGCTGCCGAAGAAGCTACATACTTATCCGGAATTTGTCGAAAAGTGTATCTTATTGTACGTAAACCATATATGCGTGCCTCTAAAACAATGTTAGAAAGAGTTACAAATACTCCTAATATCAAAATTCTTTACGAACATAATACTAAAGAAGTATTTGGCAACCAACAGGTTGAAGGCGTAACTCTTATAAAACGTCTTGGCGAGCCAGACGAAGAAGAGGTGAAAATTGCTGTCAGTGGATTTTTTGTTGCAATAGGACACAAACCTAATACTGAGCTTTTTGTAGATTTTCTTGAATTAGATGAAGTCGGTTACATAAATACGCAGGCAGGCACACCAAAAACAAATCTGGAAGGTGTTTTTGCTTGTGGTGATGTACAGGATTCATCTTATCGTCAGGCAATTACAGCAGCAGGTTCTGGTTGCAAGGCAGCCCTCGAAGCCGAGCGATACTTGGGAACACGCAAATTCTAGCGTAAAAACCACGCAAGTAAGTGTACGACAATAATAAGTACTCATACAAAAGTTCTTACGCTTTTTATTAACATAAGTTGTTAATTCACAGCTTAGACGCATCATAAAAAAATAGGTCTTAGACACTTTTTCGAGTTGTTTTAACTTGAATATAAGCTATATACAATTTAATAAATAGCACTATGTGCTTAATAGGCTGATTAAAAACCTTCTGAGCCGATACGTTAAAAATTTAATAAATTTGACGTGTCGGCTTTTTTGTATTTATTAGGTTACTAAAAAAACTGCTGACATTAATATTTTATATAAATGAACATCAAAATTTGTATTGATGCTTTTGTCAAACTCGGACGAGCTTTGATTATCGCTTCGCAAGAAAATAAAAAAGAAGAAACTTCTGCCAAACCAGTTAAGATTTTGGTGCAAGCTGCAAAAAAAGCCAGCCAGTTTAACCATTGGTTCATTGAGTCAAACGTGAAAAAGTCATACGCTGGAATAGCAAAATGGCTGCAAAAAGAAACAATCGAAAATTGGCTTGAAAAAAACAGTTCCGAAAATTTTTGGGTGAATAAACCTAAGAATATAGGTGTTATTATGGCAGGAAACATTCCTTTAGTTGGATTTCATGATTTTCTTTGCGTACTAATATCCGGCAATCGTTTTGTTGGAAAGACTTCATCGCGAGACAGTTTTCTTTTTGCAGAAATGCTAAAAGCCCTACAAATTATTGAGCCTCAAATTGCTGATTATGTGCATATTGAAGAAGAATTTCTGAAAGATTTTGATGCCATTATTGCAACAGGAAGCAATAATTCTGCGCGATATTTTGAGCATTATTTCAACAAAGTGCCAAATATTATTCGTCGCAATCGGAACTCTGTTGGAGTAATTTCTGCCGATGCTTCGATAACCGATTTTAAGGCTCTTGCAGATGATATTTTTATGTATTTTGGATTGGGGTGTCGGAGTATTTCAAAAATATACCTGCACAAATCTATTCAAATATCAGATATTTTGCCCAGTTTCGAACATTACTCATCTGTAAATTTACACAATAAATATTCTAATAATTACGACTATAATCGTGCAATTTTTCTTATGAATAAAGTGCAATTTTTTGATAATGGTTTTTTATTGCTGAGAAATGCGTCTGAAATTGCCTCGCCAGTTAGTGTTTTACACTATCAATATTATTCTGATGAAAATTTATTACGGAATAATTTATCCCAAAATACTCACCAAATTCAATGTATAGTTTCGGATATTAATATATGGCAAAATGAAATTGCTTTTGGCAATGCGCAAATGCCAAAAATTGATGACTACGCAGATGGTATTGATACGTTAAAATTCCTCGCCGAAGTTTCCAAAAAGTAGTTTTCTTTGTGCCAAATAATTTTTTTTTGCATAAATTTATACTAAGTAATGGAAAATTAATAATTAATAATGGCTCTATGGAAGAATATTGTTGGTATT
>JAOZMU010000347.1 GCA_029934165.1 Bacteroidales bacterium | reverse complement strand
GCAGCATAACAAATATTGAACCAAACAGAAAATTTATTGACCAACAACGTTCTACCATAGAACCATTTAATCTTCGTTCTAAAAACGTTTTTTTACTCTATTTTTCAGTACAGTTTTCTGTAAAAACAATTGACAAAAATAGATAAGAAAAAATAATACTAAATAAATAATTATATTTTTTTTTCATATATATTGCTTTTTTATTTATAATGCTGATTTTAAACCATATAACTGTCAATGTATTTGGAAATTCGTTGTTCTTTTGATTATTTATACTTTTGGCACTCAAAACCAGAATGAAATGATATTATTATTCCTATCCAGTGGTTTATTTCTTGGCTGGTCGTTGGGTGCAAACGATGCCGCAAATGTTTTCGGTACAGCCGTTGGTTCTAAGATGGTTAGCTTTCGGCGTGCTGCGATAATTGCTTCTATTTTCGTTATTTTAGGAGCAGTAATACAAGGTGCGGGAGCGGCTCGGACACTTGGCAAACTTGGTTCTATTTCGGCAATTGCTGGTGCTTTTACTGTCGCTCTTACGGCTGGAGTTACGGTTTTCCTGATGACGCGCCAAAAAGTGCCGGTGTCAACAAGTCAAGCAATTGTTGGTGCAATAATCGGTTGGAATTTATACGCCGATGTATCAACAGATTATAATACGCTCGGAAAAATTGTTTCAACATGGGTACTTTGCCCAGTATTGAGTGCATTTTTCGCTATCGTGTTATACGTTGTCATAAAAAAAATAATTAATAACTCCGGAGTTCATCTTCTTCGTCTTGATGCTTACATACGCTTTTCGTTGGTTATTGTTGGGGCATTTGGTTCGTATAGTCTTGGTGCAAACAACATTGCCAATGTCATGGGTGTTTTCGTATCGGCTATTTCGTTGCCAGATATTAACATTGGGTTCGCTGTCCTCGATGGTCAACAACAACTATTCTTCATAGGTGGAATTGCAATAGCCGTAGGTATTACAACGTACTCACGGCGTGTAATGGATACGGTTGGGAGTAATCTTTTGCAATTATCGTCCGTAGCAGCAATTGTTGTAGTACTGGCTCACTCAATAGTTCTTTTTCTTTTTTCATCGCAATGGCTTCACAACATTATGATTTCCAACGGTTTACCCGCATTGCCATTAGTTCCTGTTTCAAGTTCGCAGGCAATTGTTGGTGCTGTCATCGGAATTGGTCTCTTGAAGGGCGGAAAGGCAATAAAATTCAATGTTCTCAGTGGAATTGCCGTAGGTTGGGTTACGACTCCGATAATAGCCGGAATTTTAACTTTTGTTTCGCTGTTTTTTGTTGACAACGTTTTTCAACAACAGGTTTATCACCCTGCCAAGCCTGCCAAAATAGAAATTACGGACTCGCTCTATTCGCACTCGTCAGATTGGTATTATGCCGACTTCGTTATGCCAGTTTTTAGCTCGTCCGATATTTCCGAAAGCGAAAAGTTAAATAAAATAATTCAACAAAAATACCAGAGCGAATGGGAATCTTTTCGTCAAAATCAGAACGAAATGTGCAACATTGGGCTGATACGACAAAATAATCCAGTTTCGTTTTTTATTACCTACACAGTGTTCGACTCCGAAGACACAATAAGCCTACGGGTAAATCTCGAAATAAGATGGGATGATATTAGCGGTACCGAAAAACTATTTACCACATATAATTACGACCTAAAAAACCAAAAGCTCATTAATTTTGAAAGCCATTTTCTGAATTTCTTCTCTGACAAAGAAGTTGCAGCTAAACAAATTTTCAATCTTATTGAGCTAGAATTAGAAAAAAAAGAAACCTGCCGAGAATTTAATCGTCAGAATATTAATGTTTTACAAACATTCAATCTGACAGATTCAACGATAGTTTTTACGTTTGAACCTAACGTAATCGGAAAGTATTATTGCGATTATCAAGAAGTTAGCATACTAAAAACCTCCTTACAAGAAAATAGTCGCTAACTTAAATAACCGTACTTGTTTATTATATTGATGAGTTTTTCTATCGAATACGGTTTCGAGATGTAGTCATTGAACCCTATTACTTTAAATTTCTCCGAAAAATGCTCCGGATTGTGTGCCGAAATAGCAATTATCGGAATGTTTTTCTTCACAATATCGCCCATCGCACGAATTTCTTTCGTAGCTTCGATTCCATTCATTCGTGGCATTTCAATATCCATCAGAATAATGTCAAAATACTCTTTCTCAACTATTTCCACAGCTTGAAGCCCATTTTCTACCAAGTTATAATCGTGCCCCAAAATTTCAATAATTTCTTTCAGGAGAGTTCTATTGTCGTTGTAGTCGTCTGCAATTAGTATTCGTACTTTTTCCATATTATTATTTCTGTCTCAATTCATCGTTTGCAAAATACTGAAAATCTTTCATGCACAATGCTCATTATTTTTTGCAATAAATCCTTGCACTAGCTTACACAAATGTATAAAAAAGAACGCTTAAAAAATAGCATATTACAATAAATAAACTCTCATAATTATAACGGATTTTGTTGAAAAATGTAAATCGGTGAAAAACAGTCTAATCCGTGTTATTCGTGTTCCAATTTATCCGATGATAAGAACACAGATTTAACGGATTAACACAGATTTTTCTAATTTTGAATAAATTATTTGCGACATAATAAACTGAAAATCAACAAATTGTAATTTCAACAAAAACCGTTATAACGGGTATTTTTCAATTTTAAGGTGCATGTCTTTCCGTGGCTTGGGCTAATTTTGATGTCAAAAATCATAAATAAAGTTAGTATATATCATAAAATGAACTAACTTTGTTTAAAAAATTAATTATCAGGCATTCTGTTTTAAGTGTGAAAAACTAAAAGACACTTTTTCTGGTTGTTATTAACTTGAATATAAATTATATACAATTCCAAATAAATGGCATTATGTGTTCACAAAAGTTCTACGCTTTTTTATAACATAAATTGCTAAGAAATAGGCAAGAAATTTCGTGAAAATTAGGTCTTAGAACGAAGATTAAATTAACATATACCATTATTTGCTGTTTATTGCTGATTTTCAGTCAAATAGTAAATCGTTGTCTCAATATTAAAAAGTGCATAGCACTTAGACCTAAGTACAACTTACGATGAACTATAATTCTTTATGATTTATTGATACAAAACCAGTTAAACCCAAAAAGGTGGGCTACTTTTCGTTAACAAGTATCAGTAAAATTCACAAATTATTAACCTACCGGTTTTGCAAAACTAACTCTGCAAAATTTGGAAAAAACTTTGTATAATGGACAAACAAGATGTAATTGATTATATCAACTTGCTAGATATTGAAGAAACAACAGATATTGACATGTCCAATAAAGATATTTCGGAGATTCCGCCAGAAATTGGCAAATTCGAGAACCTAACATCTTTAAATTTAAGCTATAACAATATTGTCGAATTGCCAGATGAGATTTGCGAATTGAAGAAATTGAAAACTTTGTTGCTGCTCAGAAATTGCCTTGTCAAGCTACCTGACAATTTATATGAGTTAGAAAGCTTACTCGTGCTTGATGTTTGCTACAATCAAATCACCGAACTACCTCCAAATATCGAAAAACTGCATAATCTGAAATCTTTTGATATTAGCTATTGTAAGTTACGTGTTTTGCCTCTTGAGTTTACCAAACTTCTGAGCCTGAAAGATGTTCACCTTGAGGAAAATCCGTTTGAATTTCCGCCCATAAAAGTCATCAAGCGTGGGCTTTATGCAACAATGTATTATCTGACCGAAGAAAAGAAAAAACGCAGTGCATCGAAGGTGATTATGCAGGTTTACAACCTTCCTGATGCAGTACAAGGGTATTTTAAACAATACGTAAGTATTTTCAACACTGTTTTATCAAACAAAAACAGAAATCTCTTTAAGTTTGATACGAACTTTATTAATCCGGACTTTGAACTTAACGCACCAATTGACGATGAAACAGAAAATATCATCTTCGATTTTGTAAACACGGTTCAATCTAATGTCGATACAGAAAACACAAGTCAGGAGAATCCGAAAATGAATTTACTTGATAATCATGTATATGCACTCAGAAATGAAATCAATAAACTGAATGACACATTGAGCGAAAAAATGTACGAAATACGTATTATTCAGGAAAAAATCGAGCGTTTTTCAAACTTACTGGATTCAAAATAGCAAATTATAACTCAAGTTTCTGACTTCAATAACACCTTGAATATCAAGCTATTGCAGATGTAAAAAAGCATTAAAAAAGTTGCATAATTCGACATAATATTGTATCTTTGAAGTAGTTACAAACCAAGTACAAAAACAGTCTCATTATGCAACAAATCAATCGGAATTTTTATCGGCATGTTTCATATAAGTAATGGAAAATTAATAATTAATAATTAATAATTTTGCTTACGCCTGATTTAGTTTTAGTTAGGAATTTTAATGGTTTACTTTATTAAATTCATTTTACTAAGTAATGGAAAATGGAAAATTAATAATTTTGCTTACGCCTGATTTAGTTTTAATTAGGAATTTTAATGGCTTTTTTTATTAAATTTATTTTACTAAAAAAAATAAACTTTACACTTTTTACCGATTTTGGAAACCCTATTTTTTGTTCAAC
>JAOZMU010000346.1 GCA_029934165.1 Bacteroidales bacterium | reverse complement strand
AACATATAGGGTACAAAATAATCAATTATTAACATCCCAGTCTTAGACCTTAATTATAGGAGCAAAGTTTGTTTTGTTCAACGTTGCGTTAGTAGCCAAAAAAATTTATTATTGCAGTCAAAGACCGTTTAAAATTATGGTTTGTTTTTTGTTTTGTCAAATCATTTGTTACGAAACTGTTTGTCAGCAGAGATTGTATGTAGCTTATATTCAAGTTAATAGCGACTATAAAAGTGTCCAACATTTTTTGTGCGCCTACCTATCACACATTTTTAAATGCGAATTGATTTTTCGGAACAAAGCCTGTATAAAATGCGCCGATAGCCGAATTTATAAGTTGCAAGTAAATAGCCGATTGTGGCTGATTTTCACAATTTCTCTTGGTTTTCCTTTTTGTGCAGTAATATTTTATAATTTTGTGAAACATTTTACGATGTTGGTGGTTGATGGTTTTCAGCACGACCGACATTTGTCTAACTGTATAAATATCATGTTGTTAATAGGTGTTTTCGGCATGAATGAACATTATCGAAATTTGAAAATCACAGAGATGGCTAACTTCGCACACTTACACGTTCACACACAATATTCTCTTTTAGATGGAGCGTCAAAAATTCCGGCACTCATCGGTCGCGTCAAAGATTTAGGTATGTCGGCGGTGGCTATCACCGACCACGGAAATATGTTTGGGGTCAAACTTTTTCACGACAATGCAAAAAAACAAGGAATAAAACCAATAATTGGCTGCGAGGCTTATGTAGCTCGGCGTTCGCGCCACCAAAAAGACGACCAGTTTGATAGGGGAGGCTACCATTTGGTTATTCTGGCAAAAAATAAGGCGGGATATGATAATTTAATAAAATTGGTTTCAATGTCTTGGACAGAAGGACATTACTATCGTCCGCGCATCGACAAAGAAATTTTATGGAAATATGGCGATGGGCTTATCATTTCGTCGGCTTGTTTGGGTGGTGAAATTCCTAAGTTAATTATGGCTGGAAAACTCGACGAAGCCGAAAAAGTCGTACTTGAATTTAAGCAACGCTTTGGCGAAGATTATTATCTTGAGATTATGGATCACGGCATGAGTGAGCAAAAAGAGGTAAATACCGCCGTTTTGGAGTTAGCAAAAAAAACAGGAGTTAAAGTTATTGCAACCAACGATTTACACTTTGTAAACGCCGACGATGCCCCAGCACACGATATTTTGGTTTGCCTAAGCACAGGAAAAGATTACGACGACCCAAACCGAATGCGCTACACGGGACAAGAGTTTGTCAAATCGGAAAAAGAAATGCGACAAATTTTCCCCCAAGCTCCAGAGGCAATTTCAAACACAATGGAAATCGCCGATAAGGTAGAAGTTTATGAGTTGAATAGAGATATTTTATTGCCAGAATTTCCTATGCCTGAGCAGTTTACAAGTCAAGACGACTATCTTCGGCATCTGACTTATGATGGAGCAAAAGCTCCGCACCGTTACCCAGAAATGACCGATGCAATTCGAGAACGTATTGATTATGAGCTTAAAATCATAAAAGATATGGGTTTTGCAGGCTATTTTCTTATCGTTCAGGATTTCATTAATGCTGCTCGCGAAATGGACGTATCCGTTGGACCAGGACGTGGCTCGGCGGCTGGCTCGGCTGTTGCTTTTGCCACCGGAATCACAAACGTTGACCCAATAAAATATAAGCTACTTTTCGAGCGATTTCTTAACCCAGAGCGTGTGTCAATGCCCGATATTGATATTGATTTCGACGAGGACGGACGAGAAGACGTAATGAAGTGGGTTGTAAATAAATACGGAAGAGATAAGGTTGCCGCCATAATTACTTTTGGAACAATGGCAGCAAAAATGTCTATCAAAGATGTAGCTCGTGTTCTGCAAATGCCTTTACATGAGGCTAATAGAGTTGCAAAACTTATCCCTGACAAACCCGGAACAACACTTGCAAAGGCTCTGAAAGAAGTCCCTGAGCTAAAAGACGAAAAAGAAAAAGGCGAAGACCTCGTCCGAAAAACGCTTCGGTTTGCCGAGATACTGGAAGGCTCTGTACGTCAGACTGGTGTGCATGCTTGCGGTGTTATTATTGCACCAGATAGCCTCGAAAATTATATTCCGATTTCGGCAAATAAAGACCAAGAACTATACATTACGCAATACGACGGAAAGCATATCGAAAATGTTGGTATGCTAAAAATGGATTTCCTCGGTCTCAAAACCCTTTCAATCATAAAAGAAGCCATCGACAATGTGAAATTATCCAAAGGAATAGAAATTCTGCCCGATGATATTCCGTTGGACGACAAAACAACTTTCGAGCTTTATCAGCGTGGCGACACCGTTGGGACATTTCAATTTGAGTCTAACGGAATGCGCACATATCTTCGCGAACTTAAACCAACTTGCCTCGAAGATTTATTTGCAATGAATGCACTTTATCGACCAGGACCAATGGACTTTATCCCTCTGTTTATCAAGCGTAAACAAGGGCTGGAAAAGGTTGAATATCCGCATGCAATGCTCGAACCGATTTTGAAAGATACTTACGGTATCATGATTTATCAGGAGCAAATCATGCAGGCAGCGCAAATCATGGCAGGCTTTTCGCTCGGTAGCGCAGACGTTTTGCGCCGTGCCATGGGTAAAAAGAAAATGGATGTCATGGCTCAGCAAAAAGAAGTTTTTGTCGAGGGAGCATTAAAAAAGAATGTCGAAAAGAAAAATGCCCAAGATGTTTTCTCTGTCATGGAGAAATTTGCTTCGTATGGTTTCAACCGTTCGCATTCTGCCGCATATTCAATTGTCGCCTTCCAGACGGCGTACTTGAAGGCAAATCACCCAGCCGAATATATGGCTGCCGTTTTGAGCCGAAACTTTAGCGATATAAGCAAAATTACTATCTTCATGGACGAGTGCCGACGTATGGCACTTGGTGTTTATGGACCAGATGTAAATGAGAGTTTTGCGCGTTTTACGGTGAATAAAAGCGGAGTAATTCGGTTCGGAATGTCAGCAATAAAAGGAGTTGGACAAGCTGCCGTAGATGCTATCGTTTCCGAGCGCGAAAAAAGTGGTAATTACAAAGATATTTTCGATTTTGTTGAGCGCGTAAACCTCAATGCCGTAAACCGCCGAACCCTCGAAGCCCTGGCACTTGCTGGCGCATTTGACGGCTTTGGGCTAAAACGTAGCCAGTATTTTGCCGCAACAGGAAACGATGCCGTTTATATAGAGCAAATTTCTCGTTACGGAAGCAAATTTCAACTCGATTCTCAACAAAACCAAAACAGCCTTTTCGGAGGTACAAGTGCCATCGAGATTCAAAAACCAACAGCTCCCGAATGCGAAGAATGGTCGAAGTTGGAGCGTCTGGGCAAAGAAAAAGAGCTTATCGGTATTTATCTTTCGGCACACCCACTGGACGACTACAAACTCGTCATTAACGCTTCGAATATTGTAGAATTGAGCCGATTGACAGACTTAAAAGCATTCAACGGAAACGAGATAAAAGCAGCCGGAATTGTTACCAGCGTTGAACATCGAACAGCAAAAAATGGCAATCCGTTTGGCTCGTTAACTATTGAGGATTACAGAGATACGTATAAATTTATGCTCTTTGGTAAAGATTATCTTACCTACAAAACTTATATGGAAGAAGGCTATTCGCTTCTAATAAAAGGAAAAGCAATGCCAAGTTTCCGCAACAAAGAGGAACTCGAATTTAAGATTTCGTCTATATCTATGCTCTCCGATTTAGGAGATAATGTCCTGAAAAGCATCGCAATAAAAGTCCCTATCGAAAGCGTAACAGAGGATTTCCTTACCGAAATAATGACACATGCAAAACAACACTCCGGCAAAGCAATCCTTAAATTCTTGGTTTATGAGCCTGCAACAAAAGTGTGGGTGCAAATGTTTTCGCGCTCAATGAAAATAACAATAACCACAGAACTAATAGAATACTTAGAAACTGCGCAAGGCATTGATTATAAGATAGATTAACGCTAAATGAACCATACAAATTAAACAAAAACCTCCTTGCTCAAAGCAGGGAGGTTTTTTAGTTACAGATTTATTTTTCTATTTCCTCACGAAAAAGTAATTTGATTTAAGGTACAATATTTTGTATATAATTGCTGATTATAACAGTTTTTGTTGAAATTACAATTTGTTGATTTTCAGTTTATTATAGCGCAAATATTTTATTCAAAATTAGAAAAATCCGTGTTAATCGGTTAAATTCGTGTTATCTGTGTTCCTATCATCGGCATCTTTTAAGCATGAAAGGCAAATTCGAATAACGTGTTGATATTATGCAATATACGAAACATGATATAGTTGACACTTTTTTTCAACACAAACACTGTATTCGTCTGGTTATTTATACTTTACGTTGTGTTTTTTAGAATAAAAGTGTCAACTACCTTGAATGATGCCATATCATCGCATAAATTGGAACACGGATTAGACTGATTTTCACGGATTTACATTTTTCACCAAAATCCGTTATAATAAGAAATAAGTACTCTTACAAAAGTTCTTACGCTTTTTATTAAACCTAAGTTATTAATTCACAGCTTAAACGTTTCATAAAAAATAGGTCTAAGACTGGGATGTTAAT
>JAOZMU010000345.1 GCA_029934165.1 Bacteroidales bacterium | reverse complement strand
AATCAGGCGTAAGCAAAATTATTAATTATTAATTATTAATTTTCCATTACTTACTAATTAATTTACGTATGAAAATCTTTGCAATTTTATTTCTTTCATTATTCTTTTTTTCGCCAGTATTTGCTCAGGTTGACGACATAAAAGATAAGTCGAAAAACAATCGTGAAAAACAAAACGATGAATCTGAAAATCTCAATTCGTCAAATAGTTCATCTTTTGGCGATGTTTGTGCAGAAATTTTTGTCGAAGTAGCTTTTGCGTTATTGTACGACCAACATCTCCAACAGATTGCAAATAAGGCAAATGACCCAACAGCTTTTTCTTTAGACGTTATGCCACATTTTGCGTTCAGTCCAGATGATAATTATTTCAATTTTTTGCCACGAATACGTGGAACTTGGGGCGTTTTATCAACCGATTTCAGAATGAATTATTTGTTGGACTTTGATGAAGGTGCAGCCGAAACTTTTCGGACAATAGAATGGCAAGTACTTCAGTTTAACATAGTTCCAGTGGAGGAGTTTACGCTTAGGTTTAGCACAGGCTTGATGTACGAGGAGTTTACTGGCAACTTGTACAACGAGCATTATTTGGGACTGTGTTTTCGGCTCGACAAACAAAAAATTCTCGCAACACTCGAAGGACGTTTTACCTATGATTATAATGCGCAAACCATTGAACCAAACGTGTTTTACGAAATTAATTTACGTGGAGCATATCGAATTTTAGATTTCAAAAATCTTTGGGGTTATGCTACTTTTGGTATCCTGTATCAGAATTATTATCAGTCCGTTGAGATGCTTTCTGTGCAAGGAGGTCTAACTTTTAATATTCATTAGAAAAACTCAAAATTAACTTGCACCACAATATGCTATTTGTTGCTGTTTATCAGTTCAATAGCAAATATTTTTCTCAACATAAAAAATAACGGGACTTAGACGGCAACAAACAAAATTCGTTTAGTTTTGAAAGTTGCGTTTATTTGGCTCAGACCCAAATTTAACTCGTGGTGGCTTTTAAAATTAACCATAAACATTGTTTCCAGAATTTCATCGTGCAAATCAACGCGCCGAAGCTCTACACTAATGCAGTGTTTTTGTAAAATATTAGTAATTTTTTCGACATCAACGCTGTTTTCTGGTGCCGAATCGAAAGTGAGCATCAAGTTTTGCTTTTTTTCATTTTCGCGTCCAAGACTTCGTAAGTATATGATTATCAGTGCCAAAGAATAGCCAATGATTGTCAAAAGTTGTTGTTCTGCACCCATGCCTAGCCCAACGGAAATAGTCAGAAAAAGATAAACAAGTTCTTCGGGTTCTTTTATCGCAGACCTAAATCTTACGATAGATAATGCCCCGACCAAGCCCAACGAAAGTGCCAGCGAAGATTTAACCACCGTGATTATCAGCATAGTAGTAGCCGCGAGGAGAACGAAATTTGCGCCAAAATACGAACGATTTGATAGCGATTGTCCGTAGCGACGAAAAAACACGCCTAAAATATAACCCATACAAGCAGTTATCAGTAGGTTGAAAATAAAGCTAATAACGGAAATATCGTTATTGCGTACCAAGAAAAAATCCTCCAAAAAATCTATAATATCCATTCTTATGGTTTGATTTATAAGCACATAGTGCTAATTTTGTGTCATAGGAGTTTTCGCTTTATTGGCTAAAGAAGTTGTAATTAAACAGCCAAATTTTTGTAAAAACTCTCAATGCCGTTTACGTATTTTGAGCTTTTTGTTAACCTAAACGGAAGTTTGTTAGAAACGGTATTTGCTTTGTCGTCTTTGTCGCACGAATATTTTAGCTCAACAATAGAGTTTTGATAATCTATTTTGCGTTTAAGAAAATAAGAATTATTTCGTGATATTGCAGTGTAACTCAGGTTATTATCAATTGTTAATCGGAAATTTTTATCAGCCGTACGAAAATATTTTCGCGAGTATCTATTGAGCAAAAAAGGGTTCAAAACAAGCAACTCTTCTTCTACCCATTTTGGCAAGTCCGACCTTCCGATTAATTCTACTAAAGTGTTGCGAGAGAAGGTATTATCAAAATCAAAAGCTGCCATCCGAAACGAAAGCTTGTCGCCAACAGCTCCTGTTTTTAGCTTAAATTCAAGAGTTGGTTTTTGTATTTTTCCAAAAGGCTCACCATACCAACGTATGCGTATTTTTTTGCGATGCGTTCGTCCGATATTATTGTCAAAATAAAACGTTAAATTTGGCGTGTCGAGGTAAATATTGTTAATTATGCGCTGCGAAAAAATCTCTGTAAACATTGCAGGGTGCTGCTTGATAATTTGTTCTATCTCAATGGATTCCAACTCATCGACAACAAATTTGCGCTCGTATCTGTGGTTGTTTGCTGTCATAGTTTTTTGGGTAAAAGGTAGTCTGGTTGCGTTAGTAATTATTAGTGTTTAATAAGTTTTATTATCGACAATGGAAATGCTTATTTCGTCGTCTATGTTTTCAATATGATTCCGACAAAGTTGCAAGTTTTCGTATTTATTTACTTCGACTAAAAAAGATATTTCGAGATAATCTTTGTTTTGGTCGTAACGTTGGATTGTTACAAACGGGAAAAACTGCTTCAAAGTATGCGTTAACTTATGAATTTCTAGGCTTTTAGGTTTTGCCGTTGTGATAGAAAATACAAAATTTTGCGATTCCGATTTGCGCGAGAAATACGAGCGCACCCAAATAATTGCAGTGATAACAAAAAACGCCGAGATAATGACTATCCGTTGGTTTGCGCCCATTCCTAAACCGATGGCTATGCTGAGAAATAAATAAACCAATTCTTCGGGTTCTTTTATCGCCGACCGAAATCTAACGATTGACAGCGCACCAACCAGACCCAACGACAGCGCAAGCGACGATTTTACAATCGAAATTATTAACATTGTGGTAAACGAAATAAGAAAAAAATTGGCTGCAAAAAGATAACGATTCGATAGTGTTTTTGCGCATTTACGATACGTAAATTCCAAAATAATTGCAAGAAATAAAATAATTGCCGTATTTATCAAGAAATTACCTAGCGAGATTTGTTCGCTTTCTGTGATGAGAAATTTCTGAAATAAGCCCCATTTTTCTTCCATAACTGTCTGTAATAAAGGTTGTTTGTCTGTGGATAAGTGTCCCGCACTTTTTAATATTGAAACAACGATTTGCTATTTGACTGAAAATCAGCAAAAAACAGCAAAAAATGGTATAGGTTAATTTAATTTAATCTTCGTTTTAAGCACTCTAACAAGCTTTTTCCAAAAAATAGCTTTATGATTTTACTTGTTCCATAATATTAATTATTTTGCTAATGCAATAATCAACCTCGCTTTTTGTATTGAACATACTGAAAGAGAAGCGAATAACCGCTCTTGTTGGCGAGATATTTAGTTGCTTGGCAACGTGCGAAATTTTGGTGCTACCAGATGAACACGCACTTCCGCCAGAAGCTGCAATACCCCTGATATCCAGATTCATAAGCATCATTTCAGTATCTATGCCAAACTCAGGAAAAACGACAGTTAATATTGTATATAGTCCGCCTTTGTCTGAGTTTGCCGCAAAAGAAATCCCCGGAACGTTGGTAATCAGTTCTTTAGCCAAATATTCTTTGAGATGTGTTACTTGATTTTGCGCCGCTTCCATATTGTCGTGTGCATGTTCAAAAGCCGTTTTCATTCCAATAATTCCAGGAATATTTTCTGTCCCGCTTCGCATATTGCTCTCTTGGCTACCACCGCGAAGAATTGGCGAAATTCGGATTTTTTCTTTGTTAATATACAGTAAACCAACGCCTTGTGGTCCATGAAATTTGTGTGCAGAACAGCTTGCCAAATCAACTCCAAGTTTTTTTAGGTCAATTTCGTAATGCCCAATAGTTTGTACCATGTCGCAGTGAAAAATAGCATCGTATTTATGGCATAAACCAGCAGTATCTTTCATCGACAATAGCGTACCAATCTCATTATTTGCGTGCATCAACGATACTAGCGAGCCCGGAAATTTTTGTAAAAGAGTTTCAAGGCTTTTTGCGCAGACTGCTCCATTTGGTTCAATATCAACAAAATGAGTTTCAACACCTTTTTTTGCAAGAGCCTCAAGCGGATAAAGAACAGCCTTATGCTCAATTGGAGAAGATATTATATGCTTGATATTCAAAGAGTCAACGCTTCCTACAATTGCCAAATTATTTGCCTCGGTGCCTCCCGCCGTGAAAACTATTTCGGTTGGTGCAACGTTCAAAAAACGTCCGATTTTTGTTCGGGCTTTTTCAATCATCGTTTTCGCAATGCGCCCAAAATGGTGCGAGGACGAAGGATTGCCATAAAAATCGGTCAATACATTATTCATTGATGTTGCAACTTCTGGTGCGATTGGCGTTGTTGCAACGTTGTCGAAATATGCTTTCATAAAAAAATTGTTGGCGAATTGAATAATTGAAAATGCAAAAATAATTGACATTTTTTCAGATGCTATCAACGTGGTTATCAATACAGTACGTTTCCTGATAAATGCTACTATATACTTAATTTAATCGTAAAATTAGTAAATTTGATAATAACAAACCTAAATTGCGCTACTTATTATTATTGTATAAGTTGAGAACTTCGAATCGAAATTATATTAGTTTGC
>JAOZMU010000344.1 GCA_029934165.1 Bacteroidales bacterium | reverse complement strand
TTAATCAGCGAAATACGAACAAGTAAATATGTAAAAACTTTTGTATGAGTGCTTAATAACAAAATAACAACGGACATTGAGATTTTTAAAGGTATGTATTTCAACTAATACCGAATCGGTATCGACATATAGCAAATAAACAACTGTAAATAGACCAACTATGAGTACAAAAGCATTTCAAAAAATATACACCAAGCTAACAAACATCACCAAAGCCACCTGCTCGTTGCACGCTACCGGTGTGGGCTACGAAGAATTGGCAATTGTGCATGGTCGTCCGGCGCAGGTGGTAAAGATTAGTGGCAAGGAAGTTACGTTGCAAATTTTTTCCGGCACAGAAGGAATTCCGACAAATGCCGAAGTGGTTTTTCTTGGACATTCTCCTTCGTTGAAAGTCGGCGGCGAATTGGCAGGACGATTTTTCAATGCCTACGGCGACCCAATTGATGGCGGCCCTGAAATTGATGGCGAAATTAAATCCATTGGCAGCCCCTCGGTCAACCCTGTGAGACGCGAACAACCATCGGAACTTATTGCGACAGGAATTGCTGGTATCGACCTGAATAACACCTTAGTAACAGGGCAGAAAATACCTTTTTTTACTGACCCCGACCAGCCATTCAACCAAGTTATGGCTATGGTTGCGTTACGTGCAAAAGCGGATAAAATCATTCTTGGCGGAATGGGTTTGACAAATGATGATTATCTTTTCTATAAAAATGTATTTGACAACGCAGGCGCACTCGACAGAATTGTTAGTTTCGTAAATACAACCGAAGACCCGCCAGTAGAGCGGCTTTTGGTGCCAGACATGGCTCTTACAGCAGCCGAATATTTTGCTGTTGAGAATAATGAAAACGTGCTTGTTTTGCTTACAGATATGACACTTTATGCCGATGCTTTGAGTATTGTATCGAATAGGATGGACCAAATACCATCTAAAGACAGTATGCCCGGCTCGCTTTATAGCGATTTGGCAAAAATATACGAAAAAGCAGTACAGTTTCCGAGTGGTGGTTCTATCACAATTATTGCAGTAACTACACTTTCGGGGGGCGATATTACGCACGCAATCCCCGACAACACTGGGTACATCACAGAAGGACAACTTTTCCTACGAAAAGATACGGATATTGGCAAGGTTATTATCGACCCATTCCGTAGTCTCTCGCGCTTGAAACAACTGGTTATCAGCAAGAAAACACGCGAAGACCACGGACAAGTCATGAACACCGCCGTACGCCTTTTTGCAGATGCAGCAAACGCTCGCACAAAACTCGAAAATGGCTTCGACTTAACCGATTATGACGAACGAACATTGAAATTTGCAAAAGAATATTCAAACGATCTTTTGGCGATTGATGTCAATATCGAAATTGATGCGATGTTAGACACAGGCTGGAAGCTATTTGCAAACCATTTCTCGAAAGTCGAAGTCGGAATTAAGCAAGAACTTGTCGATAAATATTGGAAAACTAAATAGTTATGGGTCTTAAATTTCAATATAACAAAACAGAACTGCAACGTCTGGGCAAACAGCTCAAAGTGCGAGAACGCGCTCTGCCGACATTGCAAAACAAGGAATCGGCTCTGCGTATGGAAGTTAAGCGTGCCAAAGATGTTGCTGCCGAATATGACCAACTTTTGCAAAGCGAAATGGGCAAACACGACAATTTGTTGGAGCTTTGGTCGGAGTTTCGTCCTGATTTAGTGAAGATTAGCGATGTGAAATTAAGCATAAAAAAAATTGCCGGAGTACAAACACCAATTCTTGATGAGGTGTTGTTTGAACTTGGCGAATTTAGTATGTTTAACTCGCCAAGTTGGTTTTTAGATGGAGTGAAAATAATTCAGAATCTTGCAAAAATTGCTATCGAAAGAGAATTTTTCCTTCGGAAAATGTCGTTACTCGACCATGCAAGACGTAAAACTACGCAGAAGGTTAATTTGTACGAAAAAGTTCAAATACCTGGTTATCAAGATGCTATTCGGAAAATAAAACGTTTTCTCGAAGACGATGAAAATCTCTCGAAGGCAGCTCAAAAAATTGTTAAAAAACGACAGGAAGCTCAAAAACGAAAGGAGGAAAGCCAATGATTATTCCGATGAAAAAAATATCATTTATTACTCATCATGCTGATTACGAGGTGTTTCTTAACGAACTTCAGCAGCTTGGCGTTTTACATATCATCGAGAAGCAAAAAGATGTAAGCGAAGGTATTAAGCAAAAATACGGACTAATAGCCGATATAAACCTTGCGATAAAAATGCTCGAAAGCCGAAAACCAAACGGTACAAAACATGATATCGAAGAGAAGGGTTTGGAGGTTTTATCGGAGATTCAAAACACCGAAACAGCCATTGAGGAGAAGCAACAACAGCTGGCTATTGTTCTGAAAGAAATTGATGAGATTTCGCCTTGGGGCAAATTTTCTATCAAGAAGATAGAGGAGTTGCAACAGGCTGGAATTATTATTCGTTTTTTTGCAGTTGCAAACCGAAAATTCAAGCGTAAGTGGCGCAGCAACCACAACATACAAGTGGTTGCAATTGTTAAAGGAATGCGTTATTTTGTAATTGTTCAACAGAATGTAAAAGAGGAGATTTTCTTACCAGATGTTGAGGAGCTTGTTGCACCAGAAAGAACGCTTGCTGAGGCAGTTGAGGAAAAAAATGCGCTTGAAAACGAGATTGAACGTCTTAAAAATAAGCTAGATAGCTATGCAAAATATGCTATTCCGTTGCTTAATTCGGCAAAACAGCAAATTGAAACAGAAGCCGAATATAACAAAGCTCTTGAAACAACGGAACGAGTTGCCGAAAATCGCTTGATGTTGCTAGAAGGCTGGTTTCCAGAACCTAAAGAAGCTGATATTCATTCGTTTTTGGAGGAGAAAAAAGTTGTTTATATTGTCGAGTCTGCAAATACCGATGACAAAGTTCCTATACTTCTCAAAAACAACAAGTTCACTAAACTTTTCGAGCCAATCGGCAATTTGTTTTCAATGCCAAATTATAAAGAAATGGATTTAACGCCTATGTTTGCTCCGTTTTTTATGCTCTTTTTTGGTTTTTGTTTAGGCGATGCTGGTTATGGACTTTTAATTTTGCTTGGTGCAACTATCTTTAAACCAAAGCTTTCTGAAGATGTTAAACCATTTCTCACGCTTGCCCAATTTCTTGGTGGTGGCACAATTCTATTCGGGATACTTTCGGGTACATTGTTTGGTATCAACCTGATTGAAAGCTCAATACCACTTTTTAGTTCTGTGAAGCACTTTTTCCTCGATTCCGAAAAAATGTTCAACTTAGCACTAATTCTTGGTGTAATTCAAATACTTTTTGGCACAGCCGTCAGAGCCGTAAACCAGACACGCCAAAATGGGTTTGCCTACGCAGTTTCGCCTCTTGGGTGGATTTTGCTCATACTTTCGCTTGGCGATATGAATCTCACTAATTTTGGCGGAATAGTTTCAACGATAGCTCTTTACATAAGTCTCGCAATGATAATCTGGGGCAGTGCGCCAAAAGGAAATATCTTTGCCAAGTTGGGAGCAGGGATTTGGGATTTATACGGAATTACGGGCATATTTGGAGATGTATTGTCATACATAAGACTCTTTGCATTAGGAGTTTCGAGCGCAATTCTTGGTTTTGTAATAAACGAGATAGCACTACAAATTTTAGACTCGAATGCAATTCTTGGTCCGATATTTTTCGTGGTATTTTTACTCATTGGTCATTCGGCAAATATTGTTATTTCATCGCTTGGCTCATTTGTTCACCCGATGCGTCTGACTTTCGTTGAGTTTTATAAAAACGCAGGCTTTGCAGGTGGCGGGAAAGCCTATAAACCTTTCAAAAACAAACAAATAGTAAATAAATAAATAAATTTTTTAAATTTTTCAACCCTAAAGTTATGGAAACAATAGTAACAGCAGAAGTATTAAATTCGCCAGTCATTCTGGCTTATGTAGGTCTGGCTCTGATGGTTGCACTTGCTGGAATTGGCAGCGCAATGGGCGTATCGATTGGAGGAAATGCGACAATTGGCGCATTAAAGAAAAACGACGAAGCATTTGGTAACTATATGCTTCTTAGTGCATTGCCAGGAACACAAGGATTGTATGGTTTTGCAGGATTCTTTATTATCAACGGAAAAATGGCGGAAATTGGCTTATCGGCTCTGACAATGGGACAAGGTGTTGCAATTTTTGCAGCAGGGCTTGCACTTGGGCTTGTAGGCTTAGTATCAGGCATTAAGCAAGGCGGAATTTGCGCAAACGGAATCTCTGGAATTGGTTCGGGCTACGATGTTTTTGGTAAAACAATGGTTCTTGCCGTATTCCCTGAGCTTTATGCGATTGTAGCATTTGCAGCTACTTTTATTATTGGTGGTGGCTTGTAAGCACAAAGAGCATTAATTTAGCAACACATTGTGCTGAATATCAGTGCAATAAACAGCTAATTAATACCAGTGTTTTACGCACTTACTTATTAAAAGCAGATACAAAAAACGTCAGATGTAGTGTCTGACGTTTTTTTTGTATATTGTCAAAACGGAAATAAGGTCTAAGACCTATTTTTTTATGGCGCGTCTAAGTAAAATGAATTTAATAAAGTAAGCCATTAAAATTCCTAACTAAAACTA
>JAOZMU010000343.1 GCA_029934165.1 Bacteroidales bacterium | reverse complement strand
ATGTTACAAAATTAATTTCGATTTTGAAAATGATATATTTGTCCAAAGTCTAATGCAATTGATAATTTATTTTTTTATTGGAATGCGCAACGAAACACCAAGACCAGTTTTTGATGGCACTGGCATAAGCGAAATCCCCCAGTTATTATGTCGGTAAATTGTGCGACCAACGCTAATGCCGAGTGCTGCACCAACAAGCACATCTGTTGCCCAGTGTTTATTATCGTAAATGCGAGATAAACCGACAAGACCAGCCATTGTGTATGATAAAATGGAAACCCATTTCTTATCCTGATATTCGAGTGCGAAAATGGTTGCCAAGGCAAATGATGAGGTTGTGTGTCCAGACGCGAAGGAGGCATGCTCAAGTGATAAAAAGTCCCAACAACGCGGGTTTACCGATGCGTCTGCATTTGGTCTGTGGCGAGCAAAAAGAGCCTTTGGAATACGAACAATAAGACCAGCAAGCAAAAAACTTTTAACGCCAAGCATGGCTACTCTTTTGTTCCTGTCGTTGTTTTGCCAAATTCCATGCAAATACACGCACGCAGTTAAAGATGCAGCGTATATTCCGCCCCAAGGTTCTAAAGCCCATTTCGAGATATTGTCGCCATCGATGTTGCGCATCTTTTGAACTTCTTTTTGGATTTCATCATCAAACTGCCAGAGAACCAAGCTAGTACCAAGAATGCAACCCGCCGCTGTCCATTCTTTTTCACGCCATCGGCTGATAGTTAGAAAGGCATCGCGTATGTCGTAGGCATAGGATTTGAAATACTCTTTGTTAGGTGCAATTTTGACGATACTTGCGGTTGTATCTGATTGATATTGAGCCGTACAGCAAACTCTAACGCAAATTGCAAATGTCATTAATAGTAAAATTCGCATTTGCCTTTATTTTTGGTTTTTAATCTTGTTTAATTTATTTGTAAATATGTAGTAAGCACCTTGATAATAGGCTATTGCTTCGTCTAACATTGCTTTATCAGGTTCGATAGGGATTAAATTTTCGGTGCCACGTGTGTATTTATAAAAATTTGCCTTTTGTTGAGGTCCAAGAACCACAAGTTTATCGCCACGCATAAATCCTAATTTTTGATAAGTTGCTATAAGGGCGCGTTCGTCTTTGGGCTTCATTTTCATAATATCTTTGCCAAAAAATTTACTTGTATAGCTCCAATTCATTAAACCTAAAATAGTTGGCATCACATCAATTTGACTTGAGAGTTTGTCAACTTTCTGAGCTTTCACTAAATGCGGGTTGTAAATCATAAGTGGTATTTCGTACTCCAAAACAGGAACTTCCGAGCGTCCTGCGCTGCCTCCACAATGGTCGGCAACGATGACAAAAATTGTGTTCTTAAACCAAGGCTTCAATTCAGCCTCTTTAATAAATTGATTAACAGCGTAATCGGTATATTTTACTCCACCGTGTCTGCCCTCGCCCGAAGGAACATCTATTCGCCCTTCTGGATAAGTAAAAGGACGATGGTTTGATGTTGTGAGTATGAAGTTGAAAAAGGCTTTTCCGGCTTTATACGACTTATCGGCTTCGCGCAATGTTCGTCGAAATAGGTCTTCATCGCAAACACCCCAAGCCGTTGTGAAGGTTTGTTCATCTTCCTGAAATTCAGTCCTATCGACAATACTAAATCCGTTTCCTTGCATAAAAGTATTCATATTATCGAAGTATCCATAGCCAGCATAAATAAACTTTGTGTCATACCCTTTGTCGCGAAATAATTGTCCGGCAGAGAACATATTTCCATTGTCTTGGCGTTTCACAATGCTTCGTCCGGGTGTTGGCGGAATTGAAAGAGTAAGAGCCTCAAGCCCACGAACAGTGCGGTTTCCGGTTGCATGAAAATTTGTGAAAAGCAACGATTTTGCTGCAATCAAATCTAAATAAGGAGTTATATCTCTTTTTGAACCAAATGTTTTCATATACGAACAGCTCAAACTCTCGACAGTAATAAACATTAGGTTATATCTTTTCTCGGTAGAGTCTGCAACTATCTCTCTTTCAATGTTTAACAATTCCTTTTGTGTAAATGTTGTGTTTGCAAGCGATAAATGATTGCGCAAATTATTATCAACATTTTTCACCTCCTGAGAAATGTAGAAGTGATTGTAATCCAGCTCGTTATTCCGAAAAGCGGCAAAAATTGAGTAAATTCCATTTTTAGATAATTCTTGGTTATATTTGTTTGGCGAAATATTGGCAAAAGACAAAGAAACCGTTAAGTAAAAAATAGCAGGAAGTAGTAAAAATACTCCGCCTACTTTTAGACGATTGCCAAAGGAACTTTTTTGCTGAAAAGTTTGCTGAATGATGTTCTTACGAAATAAGAAAAATAACGTAGCTCCAACTAAAATAGAAATCGTGCCAATAATAAGTGGCATAGGATATGATTGTTGTATGTTTTCTATAACCTCTGTTGTATATATCAGATAATCAATAGCTATGAAATTATATCTTACGCCAAATTCGTCCCAGAAAAAATATTCTGATGCCACGTTTAAAAACAAAATAAAAAGTGCAATTGTATGAATTACAATCGAAAAATATTTGAAACCCAGATGGTTGAAAACTTTATCTGGTAGTAGCATAAGAAACAAAACGTATGGTATGACAAAATACGTACAAGCCACAACATCAAAAAATAGTCCTACGGAATAAATTTTGAAAATATCAAAAACACCAATATCTATCGTGGAAGCAGATTTTATTGTCAAAACAAGCCTACTAACGAATGCGAGTATTAAAAATATTGTCGCAAAAATATAAAGCCCGCCAAATCGTGAATTGCGTATAAGTCTCATAGTTTTAATAATTTACAAATTAATGGTTTGGTTTTCATTTTGGAAAATATTACTGTTTTCCGTCGCAAAATATTTCATCGACAGCAAAGGTATAAAATTTACATAAAGTTGCTGCATATAAACATCAAGTTACTGTCTGTATGGTTTGAAGCCACACGACAATAGAGTAACTTTCAAATTAAATATTTTAGGCTTTTAGATACAATAAAAAAACGTATTTTTGTAACAGGAAAGAAAAGCCAAGCATCAAAACTTTTAAAGTGCTGTATGACTGGTATTTATGACAAATAAAAAGACTTAAACTAATTATTTTTTCAGATGAAGAAGCTTCATAAATTTGTATTAAAATCCTATCTTAGTCCATTGCTTCTCACCTTTTTCATTTCCATTTTTATTCTTTTGATGCAATTTCTCTGGAAATATGTCGAAGATTTAGTTGGAAAAGGACTTGAGTGGACTGTTATTGCAAAACTATTGCTCTATGCCTCAGCGTCTTTGGTGCCGATGGCTCTTCCGCTTGCTATTCTTTTGGCGGCTATCATGACATTTGGAACACTTGGCGAGAATTACGAACTTACTGCGCTAAAATCGGCAGGTGTTTCTTTACAGCGCATCATGTTTCCGCTTATGATGTTTATTGTTTGTGTGAGTATTGGTGCATTTTTCTTCTCGAACAATGTCTTGCCATACACCAACCTGAAAACAGGAGCTTTGTTGTACGATGTGAGCCACTTACGACCAGAATTGAATATTAAAAAGAATATTTTTAATAAAGATATTGAAGGTTTTGTAATTCGCATCGAAAGTAAAAATCCGAAAACTAGCATGATGTACGATTTTTTGCTTTACGACCACACAGGACGAAACGGAAATAAAATGGTAACGCGGGCAGACTCGGCAAAAATGACCATAACTGCCGATGAAAGATATATGTTACTTTCGCTCTACAATGGGTATAGTTACGAGGAAATGTCGGAAAAGCGCAAGCATAAAGAAGAGCCAAGTTTTCCACATCGGCGGGATAAATTTGATGAAAAAACGGTTATTGTCGAGTTGATTGGCTTTGGACTGCAAAAAACAAACGAAGACCTTTTCAAGAGCAATTATCAAATGCTCAATTTAGACCAGTTGAACACTGCAATTGACTCTCTGACAATTATTTACTTTAAGCGTCTTGACCGTTTTGAATATACTCTTGACAGGTCTTATATTTTCAAAAACGAGCGTAAATTACCTATTAACGACACAACTATACCAAAAAAATATATTGCGCACAGCGAAATGGTAGAAATTTTGGATATTGATAGTATGATTGCTAATACTACTGATGCTCAACGAAAACGCGTCTATGAAACAGCACTAAAATTTGGTCGCTCCTCCAAGGCGTACATAGAATCAAGCAAAGAGGATTTTTATAATCGTCGGAAATGGATAAATAAGCATCAAATTGAGTGGCACCGAAAATTTACATTGTCGTTTGCTTGCCTGATTTTCTTTTTTATTGGCGCACCACTTGGTGCAATAATACGTAAAGGTGGAATTGGACTGCCTGTTGTTGTGTCTATTTTGTTTTTTATTACGTATTATATTATTTCTCTTATGGGCGAAAAATTTGTCCGCGAGAGTGTAATACCTCCGTATATAGGAATGTGGATTTCGTCTATTTTACTATTGCCGATTGGTGTTTTTCTGACATGGAAAGCAACTACGGATTCTGTGATGATGAATACAGATACGTATATTGAAGGATTTAAGAAGATTTTAAAAAAATTAAATCGCAAAAAAGACGGTAAGTAATGGAAAATTAATAATTAATAATTTTGCTTACGCCTGATTTAGTTT
>JAOZMU010000342.1 GCA_029934165.1 Bacteroidales bacterium | reverse complement strand
AAGTCCTATGCCAAAATTGAAATTCAATACCAACAATATTCTTCCATAGAACCTTATTTTTTTACTACTTTTGTCTGCGATGGAAATGGCTTTTTTTAGAAAAATACAGAAATACATCGGCATTATGTTGTTGGCGGTGGTTTTAGGGCTACTTTTCAACAATGTAATATACCAACATCGACACAAAATGTCAGATGGTACTTACATAGTTCATGCTCACCCTTTCTCGAATCCGCAAGATGCCAGTCCATTAAAAAAGCATAAGCACACAAAAGAAGAGCTTCAAGTGATTTCTGCGGTCAACAATTTACTGTTTTCGGTTTTATTGCTTGTTGCCTTTTTGTTGCTTCAACTTCTCAGACAAGTGGACAAAAAATTAATTGTTCGCACTGTTTCAAAAAACTCGGGTAAGCATTATTTTTTCTATAACCTTCGCGCTCCCCCAGCGATTTAACCCCCCAATTGATACTACTTATTTGTAGCTAAACGCAAGAACATCAATCAGTTCTTTTGTGTGTCGGCTCATATATAGTCTCGGTTTCTTTCAATTTATTTTCAGGTAGCTTTATTTTTATCATCAAAAACACTGTTGAGGTGTGTTTTTGATGTATTGTGCAACAACTGACCATAAACAGTTTTAAGTTTTTTGTTATCAACAACATCAGGTTTTTGCTGGTTATTAGCAATTTACGTTAATAAAAAGCTGAAGAACTTTTGTAAGAATACTTAAAAGCTGTTGTAAGTTGGTGTGCAAAGATTAATGACACTTTTTGGTAGTTATTAACTTGAAAATAAGCTATATACAATTTCTAATAGAAAATAGCACAATGTGCTTAATCTTGCAGAGTTTGTTCATAAAAATTTGTCTGTTTTGTCAAATCGCTGGCTACAAAGGCGTTTTGCGGCAGGGATTGCAGCGGTAGCTTGCCGAAGTGGCTTGCGATTTTTGGCTGGCGGGGCAGAGCGACCGAAGGAAGCTCCTGCACCGACATTGCCAAAAACGCAAGCCACGAGGCAACTACAAGCGAAAAGCCCAATAGCCGCCCTGAAAAATATTTTTTTATGAACAAATCGTGCTAAATCTTGGTCTTCTGCAAATTTTTAATCTGCACGGAGTTTAGAAATTGTATGCTTTTGAAAGAAATCTTACCTCATAAATATTTTACTTTCATACATATTTGTTTAAATCTTCAAAAAAATAATCATGAAAAAGATTTTCTTGTTATTTGTTTTTTCCTTATTGACGAGTATTTTCACTAAGGCAATTATTCCAAATCCAGATAGAGATATTGTTGTTATTGGACACGTAGTATCTAATAATGAGCACGTTCCGTTTGCCAGCATTTCCATAAAAGGCACATCGCTTGGTACTGTAACAGATATTGACGGACACTACCGTCTTGCCAACCTTCCGGCGGGTACATATACTATTGTTGCTTCGATGGTTGGTTATAAACCTAACAAACAGGTCATTAGCGTTGTCGAAGGAGAAGAGCTGAAAGTGAATTTTTCTCTTGAAGAAGACGTAATTGAACTAAACCAAGTTGTTGTGAGTGCAAATCGGACGGAAATCAACAGAACGGAAGCCTCAACTATCGTAAATACCATTACGCCATTGTTGCTCGAAAGCACAAACTCTGTCAGTCTTTCGGACGGATTGAGCTACCAGCCCGGACTAAGGGTTGAGACAAATTGCCAAAACTGTGGTTTTCAGCAAGTACGCATAAATGGGCTTGATGGTCCTTATTCTCAGATACTTATCGACAGTAGAGCAATTTTCAGTGCGCTGTCTGGTGTTTACGGAATAGAGCAAATTCCGGCGAGCATGATTGAAAGAGTCGAGGTTGTTCGTGGTGGTGGTTCTGCTCTTTTTGGCTCAAATGCCATCGCTGGAACTATCAATATTATAACAAAAGAACCACTAAATAATTCGTTCAAAATATCTACTAATCACTCTTTTATAAACAAAAATAGCATTGACAACAGTTTCAACGCAAATACATCGCTGATTACAAAAAACCAAAAGGGCGGCATCTTACTTTTTGGCTCGTTGAGAGACCGCGATATTTATGATGCAAACAACGATGGATTTTCTGAAATTAGTCTTCTCGAAAATGCAACTTTCGGATTTAGAGCCTATTACAAGCCTACTGCATATTCTAAAATTATTACAGAATATCATAATTTGAATGAATTTCGTAGAGGTGGCGACCACCTAGATTTGCAGCCACACGAGGCAAATATCGCAGAACAGCTTGACCATAATATACATAGTGGCGGAATAACGTATAATTTATTTTCTAAAAACTACAAATCGAAGATTTCTGTTTATGCTTCGATGCAAAGCACAGCCCGTAAGAGTTATTATGGTGCAGAACAGGACATAAACGCCTATGGGCATACAGACGATTTGGCTTTTGTGGCTGGCTTGCAGTTTATTTATAATTTTGACAAATTTCTTTTTGCACCATCTACGTTGACTTCTGGAATTGAATATCAACTAAATGATTTACACGATGTTATGCAAGGATACGGGCGCGATTTAGAGCAAAACGTAAATATATGGGGAATGTTTGCTCAAAACGAATGGCAGTATGGTAAATTCAAGTTTTTGCTCGGGACACGAATTGATAAACACAGTCTTCTCGACGCTCCAATCCTTAGCCCACGTGCAAATATTTTGTATAAAGCATCAGATTTTGTAACAGCCAGAGCCTCTTATTCACAAGGGTTTCGTGCGCCACAAGCCTTCGATGAAGATTTACATATTTTGGCAGTTGGTGGCGATGCAATGCTGATTCAGCTTGCTGACGATTTGGAAACAGAAAAATCAAATTCTTATAGTGGCTCGTTAAACTTCAATTTTTCTGTTTTTGGTCTAAGTAGCAATGTTTTAGTAGAAGGTTTTTACACCAAGCTGTCTAATGTTTTTGTTGTCGAAGAGTTGGGAAGAGACGCAGACAATAATTTAATTATGGAGCGTAGAAATGGCTCAGGGGCAGAGGTTTACGGAACAACAATTGAAACAAGGGTGGCACTTTCCAAGAAATTGCAACTTCAGGCTGGGTTCACGGCGCAAAAAAGCAGATATACAGAAACTCAAAGTTGGTCTGACGAAAATAATGCTGCCACAAAAAATATGTTCCGAACGCCAGATTTTTATGGATATTTCAACTTGACAGGAAACCCATTTTCCACTACAAGAATCTCATTGTCAGGCATTTACACCGGCTCAATGTATGTTCCTCATTATGCCGGAAGCATTGAAAATGATGTTCTTACAAAATCTGATGATTTCTTTGAATTAAATATAAAAGTATCTCATAATTTCAAAATAGGAAAAGAACTCCAACTGCAAATAAACGGCGGAGTAAAAAACATCGCCAACAGCTACCAGTCTGATTTTGACATAGGTGCAAGTCGTGATGCCGGCTACATATATGGTCCGAGCAACCCACGAACGATTTTTGTTGGACTAAAAATTGGAACAAACCTATAGCCAGAAAATCTGATTATTAGTTTTTTCACTAACTAAGGCAATTCAAAATATATAATTAACCAATTTGCATTTGTGATTTGCCTAAAGTTAGTGGTTGAGCTATAAAACCTGAATTGGAGTAAAGTTAGTAACTATGATTAAATATTAATTTTACTGTATTTTGTTTATTTAATTAATACACAAGCACTTACACATGGTTATTAATCTGTTCAAAAACCCCAATTCAGGTTTGTCTCTGTTACACATTAATCAGGCTGTTGGTTTTGTCTGATAATCAATAATTTATGAATAATAATTTAAACAACATAAAACTAATTTGGCACAAATTTTTCACCCCTAAAAAATTGCAATGTGAATAAATACGTAATGCTTGAGAAGGCAATATCCATTGCTGTCGAGGCACATTTTGGTCAGAGAGATAAAGCCGGTTTGCCTTATATACTTCATCCTTTGAGGCTTATGAATAAATCCCAAACTGTTTCGGAAAAAATTTGCAGCATCTTACACGATGTTGTAGAAGATACAACGATTACCATCAGTTCGCTTAAAAACGAAGAATTTGATGCGTATATTTTGGAAGCTCTGGATTGTTTAACAAAAAGAAAAGGCGAGGAATATCAGAAATTTATTGAAAGAATAAAAAAAAATAAATTGGCTGTGAAAATCAAAATATTGGATATTGAAGATAATCTTAATGCTGCCCGCCTACAAAAGGTTGAAAATAAAGATGTTCTGCGAATCAATAAGTATATTGTCGCACTGTCAGAACTTAGGGAATGGAACGATACTGACGTTTAAGTTCAAGTAACGTGCGGTATTTTTTGTAGCTTGCACACTGAGCAAAACGAATAAAGTAGCTACAAAAAACCAATGACATTAACCAAATGATATGCACATTTTAGTTCTTTTCTATTCATTTTTGTAAGTACTCTTACAAAAGTTCTTACGCTTTTTATTAACCTAAGTTATTAATTCACAGCTTAAACGTTTCATAAAAAATAGGTCTTAGACCTTAGCATTGTTCTATACTAAAGTGATTTTGGTTTCAGGATTTTAATTTTAGCTTTATTACTGATAAACAACCAATTACATTTTATGATAATCCGAAAACCTTTTTCACTTTAGTATAAGTAAAATGAATTTAATAAAGTAAGCCATTAAAATTCCTAAC
>JAOZMU010000341.1 GCA_029934165.1 Bacteroidales bacterium | reverse complement strand
TGGTGTGTTTATTTTGTAATGTTTTGACTACCAGAAGTTCCCGCAACTTTTATTTTGTAAGAATTGTTTAAGTAAAATGAATTTAATAAAGTAAGCCATTAAAATTCCTAATTAGAACTAAATCAGGCGTAAGCAAAATTATTAATTTTCCATTACTAAATATATAGGTAAGTTTGAGCAAAATAGAAACCAGTTTGCAAAGGAACATTTTATCAGAAAAATCAACCAAAATAAACACACCAGTCTTAGAGCTTACATAAAACTTAACTCATGAAAAAGATACTTGTAACCGGTGGAGCCGGTTTTGTTGGTTCGCATCTTTGCGAACGTTTACTCAAAGAAGGACACTATATCTTATGCTTGGATAACTATTTCACTGGCGATAAGCGAAATATTGTCCATCTGCTTGATAGCCATTTCTTTGAAGTCGTCCGCCACGATGTTACTATGCCTTTTTACGCAGAAGTCGATGAAATCTACAATTTGGCATGTCCAGCGTCTCCAATTCATTATCAGGACAATGCGATAAAAACAGTCAAAACATCTGTCATGGGTGCGATAAATATGCTAGGATTGGCAAAACGCAAAAATGCAAAAATCTTACAAGCCTCGACATCAGAAGTTTACGGCGACCCAAAAATTCATCCACAGCCAGAAACATACTGGGGAAATGTAAACCCGATTGGACAACGCTCGTGTTACGACGAAGGAAAACGATGTGCAGAAACTTTGTTTGTAAATTACCATTTGCAAAACGATGTACGCATTAAAATTATACGTATTTTTAACACCTACGGACCACGAATGCACCCAAACGATGGTCGCGTTGTTTCCAATTTCATTTTACAAGCATTGCGCGGTGAAGACATTACCGTTTACGGAGATGGAATGCAAACACGTAGTTTTCAGTATGTTGACGACCTCGTAGAAGGCATGATTCGTACAATGAACACCGAAGATGCCTTTATGGGACCAGTAAACATCGGGAATCCAAACGAATTTACCATTCTTCAACTAGCCCAAACTGTTATCAAACTTATTGGGTCTAAATCGAAAGTCATACATTTACCCCTACCAGCTGACGACCCTTTGCAACGCCAACCTGATATTGCTCTTGCAAAAGAAAAACTAAACGGCTGGGAACCAAAGATTCAGCTAGAAGAAGGTCTGTTTCGTACTATCGAATACTTTAAAAGTATTTTGAGACGATAACAATTTATACAATATATTTGGTACGTAGTGCTATTTATTAACAACTCACGTTTCAGGCAAAACGTTAATAATAAGCGAATTATAGCTGTTAGTATTTTGTTTTTGACACGAGTAAAAATACCGATAAATTATGAAGGGAATTATTTTAGCCGGAGGCTCTGGTACGCGATTATACCCAATAACAAAAAGCATTTCAAAACAAATTGTTCCAGTTTACGATAAACCAATGATTTACTATCCGTTATCGGTGCTGATGTTAGCCGGAATACGCGAAATTCTAATCATTTCGACACCAAGAGATATTTCTCTTTACTCGGATTTGCTTGGAGACGGAAAACATCTGGGAATTGAAATAACATACGCAATACAACCATCTCCAGACGGACTTGCCCAAGCATTTGTGATAGGCGAAGAATTTATTGGTGAAGATAATGTTTGCCTTATTTTGGGTGATAATATTTTCTTCGGTTTTGGGTTTACAAAAATGCTAGAAGAAGCCGCTGCTTTGAAAGATGGCGCAGTTGTTTTTGGGTACTATGTCAAAGACCCTGAGCGATATGGCGTAGCAGAGTTCGATGCCAAAGGAAAAGTTCTTAGTTTGGAAGAAAAACCAAAAAATCCTAAATCACATTATGCCGTAACTGGGCTATATTTTTACTCTAACGATGTGGTTAAGAAAGCAAAAGGATTGAAACCTTCGGCTCGCGGAGAACTTGAAATAACAGACCTAAACAGACTGTTTTTGGAAGAAAAACGCCTGCAAATGAAAATGTTAGGGCGCGGAATGGCATGGCTGGATACAGGCACACACGACAGCCTTTTGAAAGCATCAAATTATATTGCAACTATTGAGTATCGACAAGGACTGAAAGTAGCTTGCCTTGAGGAGATTGCCTATAAAAAAGGGTATATCACAAAAGCAGAATTGACTACACTTGCAGAGCCATTGCGTAAAAACCAATACGGGCAATATTTGCTCGATATTGCAAACGAAAACATTATGACTATCGGGTATTAACTCTTAACAAGAAAAACCAAATAGCATTATGTGCTTACTGACCGATGAATAACGTACAAATCTTTTTTTACTATTTTATCAAATGAAGCTAACAAAAACAAATATTCCAGACTTGCTAATCATTGAACCACAAGTATTTAATGATGAAAGAGGCTATTTTTTCGAGAGTTATAATTTGGCGAAATTCACTGCAAACGAAATTCCATTAACTTTTGTACAAGACAATCAATCGCGCTCGTCCAGAGGTGTTGTCCGAGGGCTACACTACCAAATTGCACCTTATGCACAAACCAAACTAATACGTGTTTTAGAAGGCGCAATTTTTGATGTAGCGGTAGATATACGCAACGGCTCGCCAACTTACGGACAGTGGTATGGTTTAGAGCTAACCGCAGAGAACAAAAAACAACTGCTTGTGCCTGTGGGTTTTGCGCATGGTTTCTCTGTTTTGAGCGATAAAACAACAGTTTTTTACAAATGCGATGAAACGTATCACCCTAATTCTGAGCGTGGTATAATATTCAATGACGCAAATCTAAATATTGATTGGCATTTGCCAAAAAACGAAATATTAGTATCTGCTAAAGATAAAACACTACCAACTTTTACTGAAAATAATAGTGATTTTATCTACAAAAAATAAGTATAATATTGTAATAAAACAAAACCCCAATTACCTTTACTAAGATCTAAAACCTATTTTTATGAAACATTTAAGCTGTGAATTAACAACTTAGGTTAATAAAAAGCGTAAGAACTTTTGTACGTAAAATGAATTTAATAAAGTAAGCCATTAAAATTCATAACTAAAACTAAATCAGGCGTAAGCAAAATAATTAATTTTCCATTACTAAGAGTACTTATCTCAATATTAAAAAGTGCATAGCACTTACAAATAAATCGTATGAAAACAATTCTTGTAACGGGAGACGGCGGACAATTAAGCAGTGAGATAAAAAACCTTGCAAAACAGTATCAAATGTTTGACATTACCTTTGCCGATGAAAAAGTGCTTGATATTTCGGATAAGGCTAATATTGATAGTTTTTTTGCTAAAAATAAATTTGATGCTATTGTTAATTGTGCGGCATATACAGCCGTCGATGATGCCGAAAAAGACTACAAAATAGCTCGAAAAGTGAATGTCGATGGAGTAAAAAATTTGAACGAAGTTTGCAAAAAATTGGAGGCATATTTCATTCACGTTTCGACAGATTATGTGTTTGATGGCAGCAAAAACAGACCTTACAAAGAGACTGATATTACTAATCCGAAGTCTGTTTATGGGCAAACTAAACTCGATGGCGAGAGAGTGATTGATTTTACAAAAGACAAAAGTATTGTGATTAGAACATCGTGGTTGTACTCGACTTTTGGGAAAAACTTTTTGCTTACTATGTTGAATTTAGCAAACGAGCGAGATGCAGTGAAAGTGGTTTTCGACCAAGTAGGAACACCAACTTACGCATCTGATTTGGCAGATACAATACTAACAATTTTGCACAAAACCTCAGCAGCCCCAAATACCTTTAAATCGGGCATTTACCATTACTCAAACGAGGGAGTTTGCAGTTGGTACGATTTTGCACAGGCGATATTCAATTTTGTTGGTTTTTTGTGCGAAGTAGAGCCGATTGAATCTGCGCAGTTCCCGACACCAGCACCACGCCCGGCTTACAGCGTCTTGAACAAACGAAAAATAAAAGAAACATTCAAAATAAAAATACCACATTGGATAGATGCTCTCGAACGCTGCCTCAATAAATTATACACCGATACTGGCGATTTGCCAAAATAATATGAGAATGAAGAAAGCAGTTTTTCTTGATAGAGATGGCGTAATTAACGATGGGACACTTTATTACACATACAAAAAAGCAGATTTTAGGCTCAATGATGGTGTCCCAGAAGCACTGGCAATATTACGCAAAGCAGGATTCACACTAATCGGAATTACTAACCAAGGAGGTATTTCAAAGGGACAATACGAAAAAAAAAACGTTGATTTGGTTCACAAATATATGCAGGAACTTCTTGCAGAAAATGGTACGCAACTTGACGATATTTTTTATTGTCCACATCATTCTAATCTTGAAAACTGCTTGTGCCGAAAACCAAAATCATTGCTCATCGAAAAAGCAATGGCAAAATACGAAATAAACCCAAAAAATTCTTTCCTGATTGGAGACTCGCAAAGAGACATCGAGGCTGGAGAAAAAGCTGGGCTACAATCGTTTAAGATAGAAAAAAACGAAAATATCTTGTCAATTTGCCAAAAAATCGCGTGTTTATAACGGATAAAGACTAAGTGATAAATAGAGCCAATATTTTTTAAAAAACCTATTAATCAATGTATTTATAAATAGTTCTTCCAACTTTTTATACTCAATTAGGGTTAATTTTAAACTAAGATCTAAGACCTATTTTTTATGAAACGTTTAAGCTGTGAATTAACAACTTAG